>NZ_JBHRTP010000032.1:0-8430 GCF_042646465.1 Pseudundibacterium arcticum | reverse complement strand
ATTCCCGCGCAAGAAGGCGAACTGCTACGTTCGGAGAGACCGTCGAAAGATAAGCATCAAAAATCTGTTCATCCAAATAGGGATCGACTATGAAAATCGATTTGGTCGCCGAGGCGAGAAGATCGCGCAATGTCTTGAGGAAATCATATACGGCACCCGGCCCAAAAGTCTGACTTGGCAACGTTGGAACTTCTAGTTCAAGGTCAGCAATTGCTCGATGCAAGATACCCATTAGCTTCGCAATATTCGTTACCCTCGTGACATCGAACGATAAGAAGTCGGCCGCACTGCTGAAAGCGATGGCCTCCAATCTGTTCCAGCGCAAAATGAGAGCGTGCGTTTTTCCGAGCCACTCCAAGTGCACTCGTGATGTCGAAGAATAGGCATTGAAATCCGGAATGTCGCCGGCCATTGCACGAAGTTCAGTGAGTAGGGTCAGCTTGTCCATGATTGGGATCGAGCGCTCTAATGTTTGACATGAGACGAAGACCACGGACTCACCATGGTCTGCCCTATAGTTGAAAAGTTAGTCCGCATCAACCTATGAAATGCTTTGCGACGGCACCCACGATGGCAATAATTATGCCAATAACCAATCCCTTGAAGTAGTTCTCATGCAGCCACTGCAACTTGCTCTTGCGCTCAACTGTCGGGTGAGACGTTTGGAAGGATAGACACAGGTTCGCCGCTGATTCTGCGATGTTACTGATGCTACCGGTGTAGATGTGCCCTGCGGAGCTACCGTCTTCATTGACCTGATGCCCATAGCTTCTGTCGCCGAACGATGGGCTCATCAGCTTGAGCGCTTCGTACCAGCGTATTTTGGGGTCAGTGATCTGAAGGAGGACTTTGTCGGCCTCGTCGCTGGCATTCAGCACTTGGCCGAGGAATTTACCGGCCACGACCGACAGTAGCTCGTACTCTTGAGTGGTAGGCGTTGAACCTGTACCGGCTATCCGCCAATACTCTCCCGCTGCGCCCCATTGCACATCTAGGCGGCAATGCCGCAAGTTGGGAGCAAGGCTACGAAAGCGCATTTCAAGGTCGAGCCATGACTTCATAAGTGTGGCCTCACTTGTTGTAAATCGCAAAATTACAATTTAACATGGAAAACAACCTCGCGGAGAGCCGCTCGATTCCTAATGCTTTCGGCAATTTACTGTGTTTATGCAAAGCGTTAACAGAAGTAATAAACCACACAATCCTGTTTTAACCTGTTCTCGCCTGCTTGACCAACTGCGCGCCCTATATCAAAAAATCATCGAACCACCCGATCAACGCGATAAAAAAAGGCAGGCCGCATTTCTGCGGCCCGCCTTGCAAGCGACCTTCTTCGCGCGATGATTATGCAGCGTGCTTCACCGCCTCTGCAGCAGCGGTCGAAGTACCAGCCGGATGCAGCAGCGCCGCCTCCTTCTCCTTGGCCGCCTTCAGATGACGCTCCTTGACGTGGCCGTAGCCGCGGATGTCTTCCGGGATGCTGGCGATCGCGACGGCTTGTGCCAGGTTGTCCTGGCTCAGCGTCGCCAGCAGCCTGCTGACGGTGTCGCGGTACTCGGCGATCAGCGCGCGCTCGGTCTTGCGCTCTTCGGTGTAGCCGAAGATGTCGAGCGCGCTGCCGCGCAGGAAGCGGAACCTGGCCAGCACGCCGAAGGCCTTCATCATCCACGGGCCGAATTGCTGCTTGATCAGATGGCCCTTGGCATCGCGCTTGGCAAGTAGCGGCGGCGCGAGGTGGAAGTTGATCTTGTAGTCGCCTTCGAACATGTTCGCGATCTTGTCGCGGAACTTGCCGTCGGTGTACAGGCGCGCGACTTCGTACTCGTCCTTGTAGGCCATCAGCTTGTAGTAGTAGCGCGCTACCGCCTCGGTCAGGCGCAGCGACTTGACGTTGCCTGCCAGCTGGCTTTCGGCGGTACGCACCTGCTCGACGAAATCGCGGTATTGCTGCGCATACGCGGCGTTCTGGTAGCCGGTCAGGAACTCGACGCGCTTGGCGACGATGTCGTCCAGCGACGGTGCGCGTTTCAGCTCGATCACTTGCTTTGGTGTCGCCAGCTTGGTGATCGCAGCCAGATCGTGCGCGGCGGCGCGGCCCCATGCGAACGCCTTCTTGTTGAAGTCGATCGAGACGCCGTTCAGGTCGATCGCTTTCAGGATCGCGGCCTCCGACAATGGGACCCAGCCTTTTTGCCACGAATAACCGAGCATGAACATATTGGTCGCAATGTTGTCGCCCATCAGCGCAGTCGCGATCTTGCCGGCATCGATGAAGTCGACATGATCGGCGCCGCAGGCGGCGACGATTTCGCTCTGGGCCGAGGCGCCCGGGAACTGCCAGTTCGGGTCGCGCACGAAGGCGGCAGTCGGCGCGCCGGTCGAATTGATCGCCGCGTAGGTGCGCCCTTCGCCCATGCGCGACAGCGCGTCGCGGCTGGACGATACGATCAGGTCGCAGCCGATCACGAGATCGGTGGCGCCGGTGCCGACGCGGGTCGAATGGATATCTTCCTGCCGGTCGGCCAGGCGCACATGCGACATCACCGGGCCGCCCTTTTGCGCCAGACCGCTCATGTCGAGCACCGAGCAACCCTTGCCTTCGACGTGCGCCGCCATCGCCAGGATCTGGCCGACGGTAACCACGCCGGTGCCGCCGATGCCGGTCACCAGTATGCCGAACGGCTGTTCGGTGCTCGGAATTATCGGCGTTGGTAGATCGACCACACTACCCCCATCCCGACCTTCCCCCTGCATGGGGGAAGGGGTGGCCGGAGCCTTCGGCTTTTTCAACTTGCCGCCTTCGACCGTGACGAAGCTCGGACAGAAGCCGGTCACGCAGGAGAAATCCTTGTTGCAGGACGACTGGTTGATCTGGCGCTTGCGGCCGAATTCGGTCTCCAGCGGCTCCACCGACAGGCAGTTCGATTGCACGCTGCAGTCGCCGCAGCCTTCGCACACGGCCTCGTTGATGACCGCGCGCTTGGCTGGATCCGGATATTCGTTCTTTTTCCGGCGACGCCGTTTTTCCGACGCGCAGGTCTGGTCGTAGATCATCGCCGACACGCCCGCGATCTCGCGCAGTTCGAGCTGCACCGCTTCCAGCTCGCTGCGGTGGCGCACGGTGACGCCGGGTGCCCAGTCGTAATCGGCCGGATACTTGTCGGGATCATCGGTGACCACGATGATCGGCGTCACGCCTTCGGCGGCGATCTGGCGCGACAGCCGCGCCGGATCGAGCGGGCCATCGACCACCTGGCCGCCGGTCATCGCGACCGCATCGTTGTACAGAATCTTGTAGGTGATGTTGACCTTGGCCGACACCGCCGCGCGAATCGCCAGCACGCCGGAGTGGAAATAGGTGCCGTCGCCGAGGTTGGTGAAGACGTGCTTCTCGTTGGTGAACGGCGCGTGGCCGACCCAGGTCACGCCTTCTGCGCCCATGTGGGTGAAGGTCGAGGTCTCGCGGTCCATCCACAACACCATGTAGTGGCAGCCGATACCGGCCAGCGCGCGGCTGCCTTCCGGCACCTTGGTCGAGGTGTTGTGCGGACAGCCGGAGCAGAAATGCGGGATGCGGTCGGTCTTCGGATCGGGCTTGGTCGACACCTTCAGCACCGCTTCTTTCGCTTCCAGATAGGCGATGCGTTCCTTGACGCGCTGCTCGACCGGATGGCCGGCGAAATACTTCGAGATGCGGGTGGCGATCGCGCGCGCGATCTGGGCCGGGTTCAGCTCGTAGGTCGCAGGCAGCAGCCAGTCACCGTGACCGGTGCGGTGGTTGCGGTCCCATTCGCCGGTGTCGTCGAACTTGCCGACCACGCGCGGACGCTCATGGTCCTTCAGGTTGTACAGCTCTTCCTTGACCTGGTATTCGAGGATCTGGCGCTTTTCTTCGACCACCAGGATCTCTTCCAGCCCGCGCGCAAATTCCTGCACGCCGTCCGCTTCCAGCGGCCAGGTCATGCCGATCTTGTACAGCCGGATGCCGATGTCGCGCGCGACGTTTTCGTCGATGCCGAGGTCGGCCAGCGCCTGGCGCGTATCGAGGTAGGACTTGCCGGCGGTGATGATGCCGATGCGCGCCTTCGGGCTGTCCCAGATGATCTTGTTGAGCTTGTTGGCACGCACATAGGCCAGCGCCGCATACCACTTGAAGTTGTTCATGCGCGCTTCCTGCTCCAGCACGCCATCCGGCCAACGGATGTTCAGGCCGCCGGGCGGCAACTCGAAATCCTGCGGCAGCACGATCTTGACGCGATCCGGGTCGAAGTCGACCGAGGCGCCGGACTCGACGATGTCGGTCACGCATTTCATCGAGACCCACAGCCCGGTATAGCGGCTGATGGCCCACGCGTGCAGGCCGTAATCGATGAATTCCTGCACCGACGACGGATACAGCACCGGAATGCCGCAGGCTTTCAGGATATGTTCGCTCTGATGTGCGGTGGTGGACGACTTGGCGGCGTGATCGTCGCCTGCCAGTACCAGCACGCCGCCGTGCTTGGCGCTGCCGGCCATGTTGGCGTGCTTGAAGACGTCGCCGCAGCGATCAATACCCGGGCCCTTGCCGTACCACATCGCAAATACGCCATCGTATTTGGCATCCGGGAACAGATCGGCCTGCTGCGTGCCCCAGACTGCGGTCGCGGCCAGATCTTCATTGATGCCGGGATGGAATTTGACGTGATGCGCGTCGAGATGCTTCTTGGCCTTCAGCGCCGTGGAGTCGACGCTGGTCAGCGGCGAGCCGCGATAACCGGTGATGTAGCCGGCGGTGTTCAGACCGGCGGCGAGATCGCGTTCGCGCTGCAGCATCGGCAGCCGGATCAGCGCCTGGGTGCCGGTGATGAAGGCGCGGCCGCGCTCCAGCGTGTATTTGTCGTCCAGCGATATGTCGTCCAGCGATATGTCGCCCAGCGTTATGTCGCCCAGCTGCTGGCCGGAAGTAAGGGGTGCGTTCATTGTGTCTCCGTGACAGTGTGTGTCTTAGGATGCGATCTATGGGAAATTCGCTGTCACACTGATACGCCTCGTGAGCGTATCGCGTGCGTCTTTTTTCGTGCCGCCATTTTACATGAGCAGGCGGGCTGCGGCGCCAGTTGCCGCCCTGTCAACCACAAGGTCGGCTGCAAGCAGAACGGGTGCAAGCCATCATTGCCGACGTGAATGATGGGTGGCACCCATCCTTCAGCGCTACCGCGCCGGCAGGTTGATTTCGACCGGCAGCAGGCTATCGGCCGGCAATGCCGGCAGACTGTTGAGCTTGGCGTACAGCGGCGTGAAGTCGGGTGTAGTGTCGTTCAATAGTTGCTGGAAGCTGTCGATGACGAAATAGGTTTCCTGATACGAATCGATCTTGTACAGCGTGCGCATCACGCGCTCGACCTCGAAGCGGATCCGGCGCGGGGCCGGGCTGGACAGGCAGTATTCAATCTCGCCGCCGGACGACAGGATGCCGGCGCCGTAGGCGCGCAAGCCTTGCGCACTGTTGATCAGGCCGAATTCGATGGTGTACCAGTACAGCCGTGCCAGCTGCGTCAGGCCATGCAGTCCCATCGCCTTCAGCCCGCCCTTGCCGTATTCCTGCATGTGGTCGGCAAACACGGGGTTGAGCAGCAGCGGCACGTGGCCGAAAAAATCGTGGAAGATGTCGGGCTCGACGATGTAGTCGAACTCGCTTTCATCGCGCAGCCAGACCGTGATCGGAAAGCGGCGATGCGCCAGATGCTCGAAAAAAGAATGCTCGGGAATCAGTCCCGGTACCGCGACCAGCTGCCAGCCGGTGGCCTTGAATAGCGTGTCCGATGCCTGGTCCAGATGCGGTATCGCGTCGGCCGCATGCAGCTCGGTCAGGCCGGCAATGAATTCGTCGCAGGCGCGCCCCGGCACCAGCTGCAGCTGGCGCTGGTACAGGCGACGCCAGCGTTCGTGCTGCTCGGGCGTATACCCGTCCCAATCCTGCTGCACTGCGTATTGATCGTCGGCGCGACTGTAGTCGCCGCGCAGCGCAGCGTCGTCCGATTTGTCGGCGACGCTGGCAAAAAATTCCTCGGTGCTCGGGATGCTGGTAGTGCTGGTCTTCATGCTGATTCCAATAGATGTTGGCGCTGTTGCCAGCCCGCTTCGAGACCGCGGAAGAGGACTGGCACTGCCTGGCACTGACTGGCACCAACGCCGGCGTTGACCTGTTCCGCTAGGCCGCGGTGCTGCCCTTCTCGCTGCTGCCGTGCTCGTCCTTCAGTACGCCACGCTTGATCTGGTCGAGTTCGATCGATTCGAACAACGCGCGGAAATTGCCTTCGCCGAAGCCCTGGTCGCCCTTGCGCTGAATGATCTCGAAGAAGATCGGTCCGATCACGGTCTGCGTGAAAATCTGCAGCAGCAATTCGCGCTGGGTCGCATCGCTGTGGCCGTCGATCAGGATGCGCAGGCGCTTCAGTTCAGCCAGTTGTTCGCCGTGACCCGGCAGGCGGCGGTCGACCAGTTCGTAATAGGTCTCGATGGTGTCCTGGAACACCACCGCCGCATCGCGCATGCTCTCCACCGTCGCGTAGATGTTGTCGGTGCCGAGCGCGATGTGCTGGATCCCTTCGCCGTGGTACAGGTCGAGGTATTCCGCAATCTGCGATTTGTCGTCGGACGATTCGTTGATCGGGATGCGGATTTTGCCGCACGGTGAGGTCATCGCCTTCGACTTCAACCCTGTCAGTTTACCTTCAATATCGAAGTAACGCACTTCGCGGAAGTTGAACAGGTTTTCGTAAAATTCGGCCCATTCCTTCATGCGGCCGCGATGCACGTTGTGGGTCAGGTGGTCGATATAGGTCAAACCATGGCCGAGCGGCTTGGCCTCGGCACCCGGGATCGCGACGAAATCGACGTCGTAGATGCTGATGTCGCCGACGGCGCCGGGCGCGATGTCCTGGTCCTTGCCGCGCCAGCGATCGACGAAATAGATCAGCGAGTCGCCGATGCCCTTGATCGCCGGGATGTTCAGTTCCATCGGACCGGTCTTGTTGTCGAAGCCCCAGGCGCCCAGCTCCAGCGCGCGCCGGTACGCGGCGGCGGCATCCTTGACGCGAAAGGCAATCGCGCAGATCGACGGACCGTGCTGGCGCGCGAAGCGCTGCGCGAACGAATCCTGCTCGGCGTTGATGAGGAAGTTGATCTCGCCCTGGCGATACAGCGTCACGTCCTTGTGCCGATGGCGCGCGATGGCGGTGAAACCCATCTGCTCGAACAGCGCGCCGAGCGCTTTCGGGTCCGGCGCCGCGTATTCGATAAATTCAAAACCATCGGTCCCCATCGGGTTGTCCCAGGGCTGGAAATTCATGTCTGTCTCCTCAAAATTGTGGTCAAAGTATAGACCCAGGACGGCGGCAGATAATTTCAAATAATTCCCGTAGAATCTGTAATTGCGCAATATTATTGCCATTAATTCTGATTTAGAGGCTATTTATGGCTGCAATGGAACTGGATAAGACCGACCGCAAGATTCTGGCGATTCTGCAGGCCGACGGGCGGCTGTCGAACCAGGAGGTGGCCGAGCGCGTCAGCCTGTCGCCGTCGCCCTGCCTGCGCCGCATCAAGCGACTGGAAGATGCCGGCATCATCCGCCAGTATGTGGCGCTGCTGGAGCCGGCCAAGATCGGGCTCGGCCTGCTGGCCTATGTCAACGTGCGACTGGAAAAGCAGCGCGACGCGCAGGCCAGCGGCAGCGCCCGCAGCGGTTCCGCCACGCCGCGCACCGACTTTGCGGCATCGGTCGAAAACTGGCCGGAAGTGGTGGCCTGCTATGCGATGACGGGCGAGATGGATTACCTGCTGCGGGTCCACGTCGAAGACATGGAGCATTTTTCGCGCTTCATGATGGGCACGCTGCTGCGCCATCCGGCGGTGCTGGACGTGAAGTCGAGCTTCGCGCTGCAGCGCATCAAGGACACTACCGCGCTGCCGCTGCTGTAGCTGAATTTAGGGTGTCTCAATTAATTGGTTTGTCGTCCCAGCCCTTTCGCGGGCTCAGGACAAGCTGGCCTACGGCACGCGGGGACGCGTGCGAGGAGTACCTCACATTCCGCCAAGACCCATCTTGCCCTTCGGTTAGCCTTGAAACGGCGTGTGTTATGAGCAAGAAAGTTTTGCTCATATCAAGCGCTAACGGTGCGTGACGAAAGACGCTGGGTTCCCCCTTGCAGGGCGCATCTGCGCTTGCAAGCGCAGACCGTTGCACAGGCGGACAGCGTGCTGTCCGAATTCCCCGCTCCACCTTTCGCTGGAACGACTCGGATTTTGAATTAACAGAGCCGTAATTTAAAGATATTAAGGGAGTATGTAACAAAACAAGGCTGTATCGCCTGATTTTATTGCGCGCGGATTCAACTATGAAGTGCAACTGACGATGGAATTTAGTGGGAGTATCTGGAGGCCAAA
>NZ_JBHRTP010000031.1:0-112240 GCF_042646465.1 Pseudundibacterium arcticum | reverse complement strand
AGTGTGTATTCGCATGTGAAAGTAGGTTATCGTCAGGCTTGTTATTCCCAAAAACCCTCCGGTGCCATGTGCCGGAGGGTTTTTGCTTTGAAGAATCGATTTCGCCAAACAAGTTTTTTAAAACAAATGCTGTCTTGAATGCAAATTTCAGTGCGCGCTTAGGCGTACAGGTGTTAACCAGCTTGCAATTTTCTGGTTTGAAATTATCAAACGCATGCGCACTATCCCGCCGCTATTTCTAGGATAATTGCTCGGTCGTGCCATTTGAAAAAATATCGGATGCCGATGCCGCCAAGACCGGCAGTGTTTTTCCCTGTATTTAAGTATTTTGTGAGCGATGCACGTGTCCACTCCACGAAATTTCTTTTCGATGGGCATGATCTTCATTGCATCACCAGCAACCAAAAGTCGTGTGGGATGAGATGCGATCTCGTTCCGAACAAAAAATAAGGATGTTCATGACAATTTTGCAGCTTATCAACGACCGCATGGAAGCCGCCTTGAATGCCGCTGGCGCGCAGGGTGCGCCCGCCATCATCCAACTGTCCTCTAAATTGGAATTCGGCGATTACCAGGCGAACGGTGTCATGGCTGCGGCTAAAAACTTGCGCATGAACCCGCGGGAACTGGCTCAAAAAGTGGTCGCCGCTTTGGATCTGAAGGGTGTCGCGAACAAGATCGAGATAGCAGGCCCAGGATTCATCAATATTCACCTCGATTCGGCGTTCCTGGCGCGCCGCAATGAGACGGCCCTGAAAGATGAGCATTTAGGGGTGACGCTGCCGCCTCCCTTGAAGCTGATGGTGGAATACTCTTCCCCCAACCTGGCCAAGGAAATGCATGTGGGGCACTTGCGTTCCACTATCATCGGCGACGCGTTGGCGCGAGTGCTGGAATTTCTTGGTCATGATGTCGTGCGCGCAAACCACGTCGGCGACTGGGGTACCCAATTCGGCATGCTGACCGCATATTTGCTGGAGACCGGTAACGCCAACAATGTGGCGATGGCGCTAAGCGATTTGGAAACATTTTATCGAAATGCAAAAGTACGATTCGATGAAAGCGAGGATTTCGCGAATCGTTCGCGCGATTACGTGGTCCGTCTACAGCGTGGTGATCCTGAGGTGCTGGCCCTGTGGCGGCAATTTGTCGAGGTCTCGATTGCGCACGCCCAGGACATATACGACAAGCTAGGCGTGGGATTGAAGCGGGAACATGTACGCGGTGAATCGGCCTACAACGCTGATTTGCCGATGGTGGTGTCCGATCTTCAAGACGCTGCTCTCCTGTCTGACAACGATGGTACCAAGGTGGTTTATCTGGAGGAATTCCGTACCCAGGAAAACCAGGCGATGGGCGTGATTATCCAAAAGAAAGACGGTGGCTACCTATACACCACCACCGATATCAGCGCCATCCGCTACCGCCATCGTATGCTCGGGCTCCAGCGCGTGATCTACGTGGTCGACGCGCGTCAAAGCCAGCACTTCCAGCAACTGTTTACGATCTGCCGTCGTGCCGGCTTCGCTCCGGCCGACATGGCGCTCGAGCACATCGCTTTCGGCACGATGATGGGCGATGATGGCAAGCCATTCAAGACCCGCAGCGGTGGCGTCGTCAAACTTGCCGATCTGCTGGACGAAGCCGATGAGCGCGCATACACCTTGGTGTCGCAAAAAAATCCGGAGCTCCCCGAGGACAAAAAGAGACACATCGCGCACGTGGTCGGGATAGGCGCAGTGAAATATGCCGATCTGTCCAAGAGTCGCACCAGCGACTACATCTTCAATTGGGAAAGCATGTTGTCGTTTGAAGGCAATACGGCGCCCTATTTACAATATGCTTACACGCGCGTGCAGAGCGTATTTCGCAAAGTAGACGACTACGATGCCGATGCGTCGATCCTGATCCTGGAGCCCGCTGAGAAACAGTTGGCGGTCGCTCTGGCGCAGTTCGAAGATGTGGTGTTAGGCGTTGCGGAAGCGGGCTATCTGCATCACCTGTGCCAATATTTGTATCAAATCGCCACATTATTTTCGCGCTTTTATGAAGCGTGCCCGATCCTTAAAAGCGAGGGCGCGGTACGCGCCAGCCGCCTGCAACTGGCCGCATTGACCGCCCGCACATTGAAGACAGGGCTGGATCTATTGGGTATCGAGGTATTGGAAGAAATGTGAACAGTTGGCGTCACTCCCGCAAGGGGTGGAGCGCCGGTATTTTGTATTTTGGCCGAGTCTGATCAGATAATGCCGCACGATTTGGCAAAATCGGAGCCGACCTACTACAATGCGGAACGGATATTGGTCGACGACGCCGTCCACCAGGATGGCTCGGCTGGCGTTAATGGTCACAACAAGGCAGGTATAGCCTAATGGCTTGGCGCTGATCGGCGTTTCTGCCCCGAACAAGATGTAGTCAGTAGTGACTGGCGATGTAACCGACGCCGCAATCGAGGAAGCATGATCAAACAAAACACGCAGCAACAGGGCGGCACCTTACTCGGCCTGATCATCGGCCTGATCATCGGCCTGGCGATCGCAGTAGTCGTGGCGATGGCGATTACCAAGACCTCGCTGCCGTTCAGCAACAAGCCCGGCAAGGCGGACAGATCCACCGATCAGGAAATCGTCAGTGACCCCAACAAACCGCTGTATGGCAACAAGGATGCGACCCGGCAAGTAGCGAAGGATTTTGTGAAGCCGCCGCAAAACCTGCCGCAGCCCGATGCCGTCAGCACGGATCGGAAGGCGGACGCAAAGCCGGTCGGCAGGAGCGATCTGAAAACCGACACGACCAAGCCGGACACCAAGACCGCCGATCAGACCGCGGTCGACAAGACGGCCAAGGTCGACAAGCCGGCCGACAGCAAGGACAGCGTCGCCAAACCAGCCGCCAGCGACGACAAGTGGACTTACTATCTGCAGGCCGGCGCTTTCCGTGACCAATCCGACGCTGAAAACACCCGCGCCAAGCTGGCCTTGCTCGGCTTCGAGGCCCAGATCAGCGAGCGTCCATCCGATAGCGGTTCCCTGTACCGGGTCAGGATCGGTCCGTTCGGCCAGATCGAAACCATGAATCGTATCCGTGGCAAATTGTCTGAAAGCGGCGTCGATGTCGCCGTTGTGCGCAGTCCCAAATAATTACTGAGTAATCACTGAAAGGAATACCATGCGTTTGCTTCGTCATCTGCTCGCGATTGCCAGTTTTGGCCTGATCGCCGCCACCGCCACCGCCGGCGCCGCGCCGGCCGATCCGAAAAACGGCGCCGATTATCTGACCCTGAGCCAGGCCCAGCAGACCGATTCCGGCAAGAAGATCGAAGTGACCGAATTCTTCGGCTACTTCTGCCCGCACTGCAATGCGTTCGATCCGCTGCTGACCGACTGGGTCAAGAAGCAGGGCGATCATATTGCGTTCAAGCGGGTCCATATCGCGTTTGGTGAAGCGATGGTGCCGCAGCAGCGCCTGTTCTATACGATCGAGGCGATGGGCAAGACCGAAGAACTGCACAAGAAAATTTTCAACGCCATTCACCTCGAGCGCAAGTCCTTGAACACCGATGCCGAGATCATCGACTTCGTCGCGAAGCAGGGCGTCGACAAGCAGAAATTCACCGAAATATTCAATTCTTTCGGGGTCCAGACCAAGGCGTTGCGCGCGGCGCAGATGCAAGCCGCGTACAAGATCGACGGCGTCCCGACCATCGCCATTGACGGTCGTTACATCACCTCGCCGTCGATCGCCAACAACGCCATGCCGCGCGGCCAGAACGAAGCGGCAATGCAGGTCGCGGCGCTGCAGGTCATGGACTTCCTGGTGGCCAAGGCGGGCAAGGAGCACGGCGCGGAAGTCAAGCCGGCGGCAGTCAGCAGCAGCGTCAAGCCGGTCGTGAAAAAGCAATAATCGCGGCGCAGCACGGGCAGGCGGTTCGCCGTGATGCCTGCAGCAGCTACACTAGTCCGTCACTCGCGAGAGGGCGGGCTTTTTTATTGGCGCATCATAATTGGAGCATCATGCAACGTGTTTTCATCACCGGCGCCTCCAGCGGGCTGGGCGCGGCGCTGGCCCGACAGTATGCGGCGCAGGGCGCAACCGTGGCGCTGGTGGCGCGCCGGCGCGTGCAGTTGGAACAGCTCGCGACCAGCCTGCCGAATCCCGATCGCCATCGGATCTACCCGCTCGACGTCACCGATCACGCCGCACTGGCCGCGGCAGCGGCCGACTTCATCGCGGCCACCGGCGGGATCGAGGTGGTGATCGCGAATGCCGGCATCTCGCTGGGCACGCGCACCGAGTACGCGGAAGACCTGGTCGTGTTCGAACGCATCGTGGCCACCAATCTGTGCGCCACGGTGGCGACCTTTGCCCCTTTCATCGCGCGCATGAAGGCGCAGGTGCGTGCCGGACAAAGCGATTGCCGCCTGGTCGGCATCGCCAGTGTGGCCGGCATTCGCGGGTTGCCCGGCGCCGGCGCATACAGCGCGTCGAAGGCGGCGGTGATCCGCTATTGCGAATCGCTGCGGGTCGAACTGCGCGGGTCCGGCATCAAGGTCGTGACCATCGTGCCCGGCTACATCGATACCCCGATGACCGCGATCAATCATTACCCGATGCCGTTTCTGCTGTCGGCCGACAAATTTGCCGCGGCTGCGGCGTCCGCCATCGCGGCCGGCAACAGCTATCGCGTGATCCCGTGGCAGATGGGCGTCGTCGCCACGCTGTTGCGTTTGATGCCGAACCGGTGGTACGACCTGGCGTTCGCCAAGGCGCCGCACAAGGCGCGACAGAGCGCACCAGCCGAGATCCCGGGCGCCGCATCGGAGGAGGGAAAAAATGACGCTGACTGATGCCATCGGCAACGCGCATCACGCGATCGATCCAGGCGCACCGGCGCCGCGCATCGTGTCGCTGGTGCCGTCGATCACCGAACTATTGTGCGATCTCGGGCTGGCTGCCTGGCTGGTCGGGCGTACCGGATTCTGTATCCATCCGGCCGATAGCGTGCGCGCGATCGCGAAGGTCGGTGGCACCAAGGATGTGAATATCGACAAGATACGGAAACTGGCGCCGACCCATCTGATCGTCAATATCGACGAAAACGTGAAGCCGACCGTGGACCAGCTGGCGCAGTTCATACCGCATGTCATCGTCACCCATCCGCTGACGCCGCGCGATAACCTGGCGTTGTACCGGCTGCTGGGCCGGATCTTCGGCGCGACACCACGGGCCGAGACCCTGTGCAGCGCGTTTGAGCAGGAGTATGCTGCCTTGACGCAGATCCCTCAAGCGGTAGCACAGACCGTGCTATACTGTATATGGAAAGATCCATGGATGAGCGTGTCGCAGGACACGTATATCGCGAATATGCTGGCGCTGATCGGGTGGCGAGTCTGGGTCGCCGCACCGAAGGGTGGCGACGCGGTTCCGGCGCCGCGCTATCCGAGCTTCAGCTGGTCCGATGCGCTGGTGCACGAGATCGATCAGGTGCTGCTGTCGACCGAACCCTACCGCTTTACCGACACCCATCTCGATGCGCTGGAACGACAGATCGGCAAGCCGGTGCGACTGGTCGATGGCGAGATGCTGTCGTGGTACGGCAGCCGTGCGATTGCCGGCTTGCGCTATTTGCGCGAGCTGGCGAGCGCAGCATAAGCGGCCAGGCGATGACCGCCAAGCTAATTTGGCAAGTTAGTCCGGTCCCGTCGCCGGCTCAAGGGAAGCATAGCGACTCGATTCCTTGCCTTCCTGTGCCAACCAGACGATCAACAAGATCCAACCGATCACCGGCACCATCCACAGCAGTTGCAGCCATCCGCTGCGGTCCGTGTCATGTAGCCTTCGCGCGCCTACCGCCAGGCTCGGCAGCAGCGTTGCCAGCGAGAAGAAGCCTGACACGTTGTGGCTAACCATGCTGATCGCAATCGATGCCAAGAAGGTAAACAAGACCCACCACCAATATTCCGACCGCGATGCCCGCCCTTTGAAGTCAGCGTACTTGGAAAAGCAGGTATTGATTGAATCGCCAAATGTCATTTTTTTGCCCTCAATTTATTGTTGTTTGCTGATAAGTTAACCAATCGCCGCCGCAGCCTGGTTTCGATGCGTCGTCTGAGTGGGCCCACCATCATTTCTTGTCAGGATTGAAATATAGCCGTCCTCCAGGATTCCGGCAATATCAACGCGCTGAAATCCTTTTGACGCTTCCAGATGATCGCGCCGGATTCGGCTGCAACATCGGCCACTGCAGCGCCCGCGCGTTCATGCATTCCCATGTTGTGACGGCTTCGCTATTGCTGCGAAAGGGAGGCTGAAGATTATGGCGTGGCCGGGGGAGAGGGCGGGTATTGGTGCTCGATCCAAGATCCTGATGAACCGAAACCTTGGAGCGATGAATCGTCCACCACGTGCGTGAGGTTGCACTAAGCCCTCATCTCGGACCATTGCCAACGCTTGCAGAGACTACAGTCTGTATTTTTTATCGCCCAATGGAATCAATGGGCGCCATAGTGATGTTTGTGAATACTCCTGTCGACGGGCAGGTGGCCCGCGCAGTCGGATTCGGTGCTGGGCGGTTGCATGTGCCGCGCCTGACGGCGCGGCCGGGGTGATGCGGGCGTTTACTTCTTCATCTCGTCCTTGCCCATGGCGTCCTTACCCATCGCATCCTTCTCCATGCCTTCGTGCTTCTTCATGTGTTTCTTGTAGTGCTTTTTCTTCGGCATCGCCTCCTTGCCCATCTCGTCTTTCGCCATGTCCGGCTTGGCCATATCGTCTTTGGCCATGCCCGGCTTGACCATCTGGTCCTTCGCCATGCCCGGTTTAGCCATTTCGTCTTTCTTCATCGTGTCCTGTGCCAGGACCGTTGTGCCGGCCAACATCATCGCGACTGCCAGCGCCAACGTGATTAATTTTTTCATTTTTTCTCCTGAGATTAAAAAATGCACGCTACGCGGTGCCGGGCGCCGGCGGGCATGGAATCATGACCCGCCAAACCAGTTATATCCCTGATCTTCCCAGTAGCCGCCGGGGTAGGCGTTGGTGACGAAGATCTCGGTGATGTGCTTCGGATTCTTGTAGCCGAGCTTGGTCGGCATCCGCAGCTTCATCGGGTAGCCGTACTTGGCCGGCAAGACTTGATCGGCATAGGTGAAGGTCAGCAGGGTCTGCGGATGCAGTGCGGTCGCCATGTCGATGCTGGTGAAATAGTCGTCGGCGCAGCGGAAGCCGACGTATTTTGCGCCCAGGTCGGCACCGATCCGTTGCAGAAAATCGCGAAAGCGCACGCCGCCCCATTTGCCGATCGCGCTCCAGCCCTCGACGCAAATATGGCGGGTGACCTGGCTGGTCTGCGGCAACGCGTACAGCGCCGGCAGCGTCCAGTCGGCGCGCCGGGTCACCAGGCCGCTCACTGTCAGCGTGTAATCGTCATCGATCTCGGGCACCTCGTCCTCGCTGTAGAACGCGTTGAACGGGAACGGCTTGGTGATCATCGACTCCGGATAGGTCGGCGCCAGCCGGTTCGGGTCAAACAACCAGCCCTGCACACCGTCGTTGAAGCGCGACACCGCCATCAACATGGCTTCAATCGAATTGCCGTCGGAGAGCGAACAACCGCTCAGCAGCGACAGGCCGCCGAGACTGAGCAACTGCCGGCCGAAGCGGCGGCGCGACGGCATGTCGAGCAGCTTGGCCGCGTCCTTGATGATCTGCTGTTGGTCCAGCGTCACGATCTTTTTCTTGAGCACCATGGCAGCTCCTAATGTCCGCGCAGCATCGCGACCAGTGTGCGCGGCACCAGCGCCACCATCCCCACGTGCACGATGAAAAACAGCACGATGAAGGCCATCGCCAAAAAATGCACGACGCGTGCGCTGTCGTAGCCGCCCATCAGCTCACGCAGCAGCGGGAACTGTACCGACTTCCATACCACCAGTCCCGACAGCACCAGCACGATCACGTCGACCATCACCAGCAGGTAGGCGGTCTTTTGCACCGTGTTGTAGTGGCGCAGATCGTCGTGCGCCAGATGGCCGCGTAGCGCCGCCTTGATGTCCTGCAACAAGCCGCTAATGCTGAGTGGAAAGAACTTGCTGCGCAAGCGTCCGGTCAGCAGGTTGAGCGCCAGATACACTAGCCCGTTGACCGCCAGCAACCACATCGCGGCAAAATGCCACTGGATCGCGCCGCCCAGCCAGCCGCCGAGCGTGATCCCGGCCGGGAAGCTGAAGGCGAAGATCGGCGACGCGTTATAGATGCGCCAGCCGCTTAGCACCATGATGACCACTGCGACTGCATTGATCCAGTGGGTGATGCGCAGCCAGCCGGGGTGTATCGTTGCAGTACCTGCGTGGTCCATGATTGGTCGACCCGAGAATGATGGTTTTGCAAGTTAGTCTAGTAAAGCCGCGCCAAATTACAAACCGAATAAAAAAATATTCGCGGCCCGCGAAGGCGCTGGCGGGCGGCCTCGCGCCGCGGCGTGCCAGATTGTTAGAATGCGGCTTCTCCAGAGCCCAAGCCGCCATGTCGACACCGATCCTGTATACCTTCCGCCGTTGCCCGTACGCGATCCGGGCGCGCCTCGCGCTCAAAGTCAGCGGCGTCGAGGTCGAAATGCACGAAGTCAGCCTGCGCGCCAAGCCGCAGGCACTGCTGGACTGCTCGCCGAAAGGCACGGTGCCGGTATTGCGGCTGGCCGATGGCACGGTCATCGACCAGAGCCTGGACATCATGCGCTGGGCGCTCGCGCGCAACGATCCGCAGGCATGGCTCGGGCAGGATGGTGTCACGGAGCAGGATTGGGCACTGATCGCGCGCAACGACGGCCAGTTCAAGCAGGATCTGGATCGGTATAAATATGCGGAACGCTTCCCGCAGCAGCCGGCGGTGATTTATCGCCGCCAGGCCGAGACCTTTCTGGCCGAACTGGAACACCGGCTGGCGCTGCAGCCGTGGCTGGGCGGCCAGCGCCCCGGACTTGCCGATTTCGCGATTTTTCCGTTTATCCGGCAGTTTGCCGGCGTCGACCCGAACTGGTTCGGCCAATCGCCCTACGGCCATCTGCGGCGCTGGCTGGACCAGTTGCTGGCGTCGCCGCTGTTTGTCGCGGTAATGCGCAAATAAGGGCGGAACAAGAGCGGCGGAAGCCGTCGCAAGCGCGCGACGGGCGGCGCCAGCGATCCCCGATCGGGTCCTGCATCGGCGCTGCGCAGCTCGCTGCTGAAGTGGTGACTTACCAGGGGCGATTTACTGACGGTGGCTTATAACTTGTCACTTACAAGCTGGTGGCTTATAACTTGGTGACTTACAAGCGGGTGATTTACTTCTTGCGGCCGACTCGTAGCAGCATGCGGATGAATTCACGCGCAATTTGCCGGTGATGATCATCCAGCAGTTGAAAATCGGCAAACAGCTTGACGTCGTCCGAGGCGAAACGCGGCGCACCATCCGCATTGTCCGCGGCATCGTCTTGCAGCGCATCGGCACCGGCGCCGAAACGCAGCCAGTCTGCAGGTACACCAAGCCATTGCGCCAAGGTGCGCAGTTTTTCCTGGGTCGGGATCGCCTCGCCTACCAGCCATTTACGCGCGGCGTGGACGGTGACCGCGCGACCGGAGAAGCGGATGTTGAATTCCCGCGCCAGTTTGGTCGGGCTGTCGGGTTGGTAGTGAGCATTGCGTAGCGCTTGTTGCAGGCGGTCGCTAAAGCCTTCACGTTCTCTGGATCCATTCATCGGACGGACTATTTCATGTCACTGCATGAGAGTCAATCGCTACTGACAAATATGACAGGGCGTGATAACAACCAAAGAGTGATTGAAGAGCGTCTGGGCCAGCATGCACATTGCCATGGGGACCAGGTGGTGAAATTTGGACAAACGCACGGCCAGCAACGCTATCGCTGCAAAAGCTGCCTGCGCACGTTTATCGCCTTAACGGGCACCCCCTTCGTGTATCTGCACGACAAGTCCAAGTTGCTGGAGCAAGCAGCGTGTATGGCAGAAGGGCTCACCATCCGCAAATCAGCAGAACGGGTTGGCCTCACCGGGATCGTGCGTTTCGATGGAGACACAGCTTCCTGGCGTATTTGCAACAGCAAAAGCCGACCGGATTGACCGGCGTGGTGGAAGCCGACGAGACCTTCTTTCGCCGCAGTTTCAAAGGTCAACGGAAGGCCACGCCACGGCTGGCAAAGAAACGGGGCGGTGTGGCCAAGGATGCCAAAGAAGGAGAGAAGATTCCTGTCCTGGTGGCATTGCAGCGCTGCTCAAGAATCGAGCATGATGTCGTGCTCGACGGGGTATCAAAAAAGAAAATCACTCAGGCATTACGGCAGATCTTGAGTGCTGACGGGCGCCCGCGCGAGCGCGTCAGGCTTGGCCGTCACAGCCGCCGGCGGCCAGCTACAGACTGTCAAAACCGTAATCGCGCTCGACCTTGGCGATCCGCGTCTTGTAGCACTGATACCAGTCGCGCCGGCCTTGCGCCTGTGCCTGCAGATGTTCGGCATTCGCCTTCCACTGACGAATCGCGTCCAGCGACGCCCAGTACGACACCGTGATGCCGAGTTCCTCGCGCGCCGATTCGACGCCGAGAAATCCTGGTTGTTGCGCCGCCAATGTCATCATGCGTTCGGCCATTTCGGCGTAGCCGCGCTCGTCGGCGCTGCGGATCGAACTGAATATCACGGCGTAATACGGGGCGGGCGGGGTGTCGGCGATCAGGCTCATGGCGGTGGCGAGTGGTCGGTCAGAACGGTGGATCTGCATTGCAGACGTTTTTGTGGGGTGGAAAATACTGCATGGTGTATTTAAATATTCCGCAATAAATCCGCGGGCAACAGGCTGGTTTTGACCTATACTCCCGCAAAATATTAAATTGCCGGCGCGCGTCGGCGGCCGGCAAGCTTACGTGGCCTGAAACCGGAATACGCCATCGCGGTCCAGCCGGCGCCGCAGCAGACCGTTGAGCCACAGCTGGTGCAGATGCGCCAGCGCCTCGCCGAGCGCGAACGTCAGCTGGTGCGCGTCCAGTTCGCGGCGGAACATCAGCGGCACGATATCGGCCGCCGACTGCGGCGCGGCGCAGGCGGCCAGCACTTCGGCCAGGCGCTCGGCGTGATGTTCGTTTAACTGACGGATGCGCGTATGCAGGCCGCGAAACGGTTTGCCGTGTGCCGGCAGTACCAGCGTATCGGCCGGCAGGTCGGCAAATTTGGCCAGCGAATCGAGATACTGCTGCACCGGGTTGGCTTCCGGCTCGACCGCGAACACCGACACATTGGTTGAAATTCGCGGCAGCACCATGTCACCCGAGATCAACAGCCCGAGCTCGGCGCAATACAGTGCCGCGTGCTCCGGCGAATGGCCGAAACCGGTGATCACGCGCCAGCCGCGCTGGCCGATCTCGACGCGCTGGCCGTCCTGGATCCGGGTGTAGCCGTGCGGCACGGCCGGCACCAGGGTCGGGTAATAGCTCTTGCGGCCCTGCAGTTGTTCGATCATGGCCGGATCGACCAGTCCATGCTGGCGGAAATGCGGCAGCATCGCAGTGCCATCGACCCCCGGCAGCGCGGCCGACATCATCCGCGCGAAGCCGTATTCGCCGGTCGTCATCCACAGCGGCGCGTCCCAGCGCGTACACAGCCAGTCGGCCAGGCCGACATGATCCGGATGGCAATGCGTCACCAGCACCCGCAGCACCGGCAGGCCGCGCAGATGCTGCGCGAAGATGGTCTCCCACGCCGCCCGCGTCGCGTCGCTCGCGATGCCGCAGTCGATCACGGTCCAGCCGCGTTGCGGGCCGTCGGCAGTCTCCCGTTGATCTTCCAGCAGCCACAGGTTGATGTGGTTTAGCGCGAACGGCAGCCCCATGCGCAACCACAACACGCCGGGCGCCACCTGGTGCACGCTGCCGGGCTCCGGCAGCAGGTCGGCCAGCGGGTAATCGAGTTCGGCTTCGAGCAGATTCATGCGGGTTCCCAAAAAAGTTCACATCGGCAGCGGTCGCGCTACAATGCGATTGACGTTAACGTAAACCGCAATTCTAAACACAAACCCGGCGCGCTGCTGTAGTGGCGGCGCGCGCACAGTAACCGCACAGCATGGCAACCTATACCATTACCGAACTGGCACGTGAATTCGACATCACCGCGCGCGCGATCCGCTTCTATGAAGACCAGGGTCTGATCAGCCCGACCCGCGACGGGCCGGGCGGGCGCAGCCGCGTCTATACTGCGCGCGAACGCACCCGATTGAAACTGACCTTGCGCGGCAAGCGGCTCGGGTTGACGCTGTCGGAGATCAAGAGCCTGGTCGACATGTACGAATCGCCGAAGGACACCAGTGCCCAGATCGAGCGCTTTCTGCTGGTGCTGGCCGAACACCGCGAAAAGCTCGAGCAGCAGCGCGAGGACATCGAGATGGCGCTGACGGAAATCAGCGCGCACGAAGAGACTTGTCGGCGCACCTTGGGCGAACACAGCAAGGCGGCACAGGAGATGCCGGCGGCCGACGTCTTGCGTCGGGCGTCTTGAGGTTTGTGCCAGGTTTAGCGGCGTGGGCCTGATGTTTGCCGGACGTTTGCCGAACGTTTGCTGGATGCTCACTTGACGTTTACGTAAACGTCAATTAAGCGTATTATTTTGCTTCGACATCATTGGCAATTAATTGGCAATTGAGCAACTATAATCACTCCGCACCAACTGACCGACTGGGGACGACATGCTGCATCTCACTGGCTTGAACTTTGACCACGGCGAAGACATCGCCGCCCTGCGTGAAACCATTCAGCAATTTGCCGCGGCCGAAATCGCGCCGCGCGCTGCCGAGATCGACCGCAGCGACCAGTTCCCGATGGACCTGTGGCAAAAGATGGGCGACCTCGGCATTCTCGGCATCACGGTCGGCGAAGAATATGGCGGCGCCGACATGGGTTATCTGGCCCACATCATCGCGATGGAAGAAATCTCGCGCGCGTCGGCCTCGGTCGGCCTGTCCTACGGCGCGCATTCCAACCTGTGCGTGAACCAGATCAAGCGCAACGGCACGCCCGAACAAAAAGCCAAATACCTGCCGAAGCTGATCTCCGGCGAACACGTCGGCGCGCTCGCGATGTCTGAGCCGAACGCCGGATCGGACGTGGTCAGCATGAAGCTGCGCGCCGACTTCAAGGGCGACCGCTGGGTGCTGAACGGTTCCAAGATGTGGATCACCAACGGCCCCGACGCCGACACGCTGGTGGTGTACGCCAAGAACGACCTCGAAGCCGGCCCGCGCGGCATGACCGCGTTCCTGATCGAAAAAGGCTACCCGGGTTTCTCGATCGCGCAAAAGCTCGACAAGCTCGGGATGCGCGGCTCGCACACCGGCGAACTGGTATTTCAGGACTGCGAAGTGCCGGCCGAAAACGTGCTTGGCGGTCTCGGCCAGGGTGTCAACGTGCTGATGTCGGGCCTCGATTTCGAGCGCACCGTGCTGTCGGGTGGCCCGCTCGGCATCATGCAGGCCTGCATGGACGCGGTGCTGCCGTACGTTCACGACCGCAAGCAGTTCGGCCAGCCGATCGGCGAGTTCCAGTTGATGCAGGGCAAGCTGGCCGACATGTATTCGACCATGATGGCCTGCAAGGCCTATGTCTATGCGGTCGGTCAGGCCTGCGACCGCGCCACCACGCCGGAAGCGGTGCGCGCGCTGCGCAAGGACGCCGCCGGCGCGATCCTGTATGCGGCCGAGAAGGCGACCTGGATGGCGGGCGAAGCGATCCAGACCCTGGGCGGCAACGGTTACATCAACGATTACCCGGTCGGCCGCCTGTGGCGCGACGCCAAGCTGTATGAGATCGGCGCCGGCACCAGCGAGATTCGCCGCATGTTGATCGGGCGCGAATTGTTCGCGGAAACCAAATAAGCATGTTCGACCCTTGCCGTTTCGCAGCATGCATGCGCCTTTTCAGCCGCTTTTGGCTTGAAAGCCGCATGGGTATGCGCTCTGACATTTAACCTCATGACCACACTGCATATACAAACCCCCTTGCTTGAGCACCGCAGTCTGTCTGCCCAACTGGACAAACAAGTCTGGCTGAAGATGGAAAGCAGCCAGCCGTCCGGCTCCTTCAAACTGCGCGGCATCGGTGTGCTGTGCCAGCGCGCAGTGGCCAAAGGCGCGACGCACCTGGTCTGTCCTTCTGGCGGCAACGCCGGGTTTGCGGCTGCCGTGTCCGGCGCGGCGCTGGGCGTGCGTACCACGATCCTGGTGCCGCAGACCACACCCGAAACCGTGCGGCAGGCGATACGCGCCATCGGTGCCGAGCTGATCGTGGAAGGCGGCGTCTGGGATGACACCAATCAGGCCGCCTTGCGTCTTTGCGATCAGCCTGGCGCGGTCTATATCCCGCCTTTCGATCATCCGGATATCTGGGATGGCAACGCAACCCTAATTGATGAAGCGGCCAGCCAGAGTCAGTTTGATGTCGTGATCTGCTCGGTCGGTGGCGGTGGCTTGCTGAGCGGCATCGTGCAGGGGCTGCACCGCAACGGTCTGGCGCATGTGCCGGTGATTGCGGTGGAAACCGAAGGCGCAGCCTCGCTGCAAGCCGCGATGCAAGCCGGCGAGCTGGTCACCCTGCCGGCGATTACCTCGATTGCCAGCACCCTGGGTGCGCGCCGTGTGGCGCAACAGGCGTTCGACTGGACCCGCCGGCACGACATCCGCAGTATCACCGTGAGCGATGCACAAGCAGTGGATGCCTGCCTGCGTTTTGCCAACGACATGCGCACGCTGGTCGAACCGGCCTGCGGCGCAGCGCTGGCAGTGGCGTATCAGTATCCGGACCTGCTCACGGAATTTAAAAAGCCGCTGATCGTGGTGTGTGGCGGCATCGGTGTGGATTTGGTTAAACTACAGGCTTGGAATAACCTAGAACCTGCCTGATACCACTATGACGCAAGCCGCCTTCCCTAAACTGTTGTCGTCGCAAATCGCTTTCGATATTGCGCGCACGATACTGGACGGCTTCGACAAGCATTACCGGCTGTTTCGTGCCATCAGTCAGGCTGCCAAGCGGCATTTCGAGGACGGCGACTGGAAGGTCGGGCAGCTCGCGGCACGCGAACGGATCGACTTTTACGATCGGCGGGTGCATGAGTGCGTGACGGCGCTGGAAGACGAATACGACCCGAGCGACCTGACCGATGCCGTGTGGCGTGAGGTCAAGTTGCACTACATCGGCATGCTGTCGGATCACAAGCAGCCGGAACTGGCCGAAACCTTTTTCAATTCGGTCTGTTGCAACATCCTGCACCGCACCTATTTCAATAACGATTTCATCTTCGTGCGGCCGGTCATTTCGACCGAGTACATCGACAATGCCGAAGCGACGCCGACTTACCGCGTCTATTATCCGGCGCGCGACGGTTTGCGCTTTACGCTCAAGCGCATCATCACCAACTTCCAGCTGCGGGCCACGTTCGCCGACCTGACGCGCGATGTGGAGGCGGTCGAGGCCCGGCTCAAGGCCATGCTCGGTGACCAACCGCTGGAGCCGAACCACCAGATCCAGGTGCTGGCCAGCCTGTTTTACCGCAACAAGGGCGCTTACCTCGTCGGCAAGGGCATCAACGGCAACCATGAATACCCGTTCATCGTGCCGATCCTGCACAACCGCAAGGGCGAGCTGGTGCTCGACACGGTGCTGTTCGACCAGGAACAGATCACGGTGCTGTTTTCGTTTACCCGGGCCTATTTTCAGGTCGACATGGAAGTGCCGTCGGCCTACGTACAGTTCCTGCGTACCTTGCTGCCGAAGAAGCCGCGCAGCGAGATTTACACGGTCCTCGGCTTGCAGAAGCAGGGCAAGGCGCTGTTTTACCGCGACTACCTGCATCACCTGCGGAATTCGTCCGACCGCTTCGAAAGCGCCCCCGGCATCCGCGGGCTGGTGATGGTGGTGTTCGCGCTGCCGTCCTTTCCTTACGTGTTCAAGGTGATCAAGGATTTCTTCCCGCCGCCGAAAGACACCAGCCGGGCGCTGATCAAGGAAAAATACCTGCTGGTGAAACACCACGACCGGGTCGGGCGGATGGCCGATACGCTCGAATATTCGAACGTCGCGTTCCCGCGCAGCCGTTTCGCCGAAGCCCTGCTGGCCGAACTGAAGCAGCATGCGCCGTCGATGCTGGAAGAAGACGGCGATCAGATCATCATCCGCCATCTGTATATCGAACGGCGCATGGTGCCACTGAATATCTATCTGGCCGCGGCCGAGGCTATTGATGACGATGCGGCGATCGAACGCGGCATCATCGAATACGGCAACGCGATCAAGGAGTTGATGGCGGCCAATATTTTCCCCGGCGACATGCTGTACAAGAACTTCGGCGTCACGCGTCACGGCCGTGTCGTTTTTTACGATTATGATGAGATCGAATACATCAGCGATTGCAATTTCCGCACGATCCCCGAAGCGCACAATGAAGAGGATGAGATGGCGGCCGAGCCTTGGTATCCGATTGCGAAGAATGACGTGTTCCCGGAGCAACTCGGCACGTTTCTTTTGGGAAATACCAAGGTGCGTCATTTTTTCATGAAGCACCACGCCGATTTGCTGACCGCGCAGTTTTGGCAGGCCCGCAAACAGCGCATAATAGAAGGGTATGTTGACGACGTGTTTCCCTACCCGCAGGAATGTCGTTTCAGTTATCAGGCCGGGTACCAGTCGACCGATCAATTGAGCACTCAGCTTAGCCACCAAGCAAGCAATGAAGTGGGCGATCAGACCTCTACTCCGACGCAATTAAACATCGTAAACCCTGCGGCGCAAGCTGCCTAATCTGGAGAATTACCATGGACGACCCTATTGTTATTGTTGGCGCAGCCCGCACCCCGATGGGTGCTTTTCAGGGCGATTTCGCCTCAGTGTCCGCCAATGAGCTGGGCGCAGTCGCGATCAAGGCTGCAGTCGAGCGCGCCGGCATCAAGCCGGAGCTGGTCGAGAACGTATTTTTCGGCAACTGCCTGATGGCAGGTCAAGGCCAGGCGCCCGCGCGCCAAGCCGCGATCAAGGCCGGCCTGCCGGTGTCCACCGGCGCCGTCACGATGTCGAAGATGTGCGGCTCGGCGATGCAGGCCGCGATGTTCGCGTATGACGCGATCGTCGCCGGCACCAACGAAGTGGTCGTCGCCGGTGGCATGGAGTCGATGACCAATGCCCCGTACCTGATCCCGAAAGGACGCGGCGGCTACCGCATCGGCCACGCCACCATCTACGACCACATGATGCTCGACGGTCTGGAAGACGCCTACGACAAGGGCCGCGCGATGGGCACCTTCGCCGAAGATTGCGCCGGCAAGTACACTTTTACGCGCGAGCAGCAGGATGCGTTCGCGATCGAATCGGTCAAGCGCGCCCAGGCGGCGACCGCCGACGGCTCGTTCAAGAACGAGATCGCGGCGGTCACGGTGTCAGGTCGCGGCGGTGACGTCGTGATCGACAAGGACGAGGGCCCGATGAAGGCCAAGCTCGACAAGATCACGTCGCTGAAACCGGCGTTCAAGAAGGACGGCACCATCACGGCCGCGTCGTCGTCGTCGATCAACGACGGTGCTGCGGCGTTGGTCATGATGCGTGAATCGACCGCCAAGAAACTCGGCTGCAAGGTGATCGCCAAGGTGCTCGGCCACGCCACGCATTCGCAGGAACCGAACTGGTTTACCACCGCACCGGTCGGCGCCATGCAGAAGCTGTTCAAGAAAGTCGGCTGGACCGCCAAGGACGTCGACCTGTTCGAAATCAATGAAGCGTTCGCCGTGGTGCCGATGGCGGCGATGCGGGAACTCGACATTCCGCACAGCAAGGTCAACATTCACGGCGGTGCCTGCGCCCTCGGTCATCCGATCGGCGCCTCCGGCGCCCGCATTATGGTGACGCTGATCGGCGCGCTGCAAAAAACCGGCGGCAAGCGCGGTGTTGCATCGCTGTGCATCGGCGGCGGTGAAGGCACGGCGATCGCGATCGAACTGGTGTGATGGCTTGGCAGCGTTGTAACAGGCGACCAGTCACTGAAGATCGGTAGCCGAACAACGCTAGTCGAACAGCAACAGGATGGGTTGCGCGATCCGCAACCCATCTTTTTATCGTGAATATTGAGCGTGACCAGACGCAGGCTAGCGGCCAATGCCAGGCCATGCAGCACGGCTGACCGTCACAGAAAACGAACAACATGGTTTTATCCGAACAGCATGAAATGATCCGCGACGCGTTGCGCGCATTTGCCCAGGAGCGACTGGCACCATCGGCGGCGCGCTGGGACAAGGAACACCATTTCCCGCAAGACGAACTGAAAGAACTGGCAGCGCTCGGCGCGTTCGGCGTCGCGGTGCCGGAAGCGCTGGGCGGCGCCGGCCTCGATTACGTCGCGCTGGCGCTGGTGCTGGAAGAGATCGCGGCCGGCGACGGCGGCACCTCGACCGTGATCTCGGTCAACAACTGCCCGGTCTGCAGCATCGCGATGATGTATGCCAACGACGCCCAGAAGCAGCAATGGCTGCGACCGCTGGCGGCCGGCGAGATGCTCGGCGCCTTCGCGCTGACCGAGCCGCACACCGGCAGCGACGCCGCGGCCTTGCGCACCACGGCAAGAAAAGAAACTGACAGCGACGGCGAGCATTACGTGCTGAACGGCGTCAAGCAATTCATCACCAGCGGCAAGTACGCCGATGTGGCAATCGTGATGGCGGTGACCGACAAGGCGGCCGGCAAGAAAGGCATCAGCGCATTCTGGGTGCCGACCAATGCGCCCGGTTACATCGTGGCGCGACTGGAAGAAAAACTCGGCCAGCATTCGTCCGATACTGCGCAGATCCTGTTCGAGAACTGCCGCATCCCCGCCGCCAACCTGATCGGCGAAGAAGGGCAAGGCTACAAGATCGCGCTGTCCGGTCTCGAGGGCGGGCGCATCGGCATCGCCTCGCAGGCAGTCGGCATGGCGCGCGCCGCGTTCGAGGCCGCGCTGCAGTACGCCAAGCAGCGCGAGAGTTTCGGCAAGCCGATCTTCGAGCATCAGGCGGTGCAGTTCCGCTTGGCCGACATGGCGACCCAGATCGAGGCGGCGCGTCAGTTGATCTGGCACGCGGCCAGCATGAAGGATGCCGGCAAGCCTTGCCTGAAAGAGGCGGCGATGGCCAAGCTGTTTGCGTCCGAGATGGCCGAGCGGGTTTGTTCCGATGCGATCCAGATTCACGGCGGTTACGGTTATGTGACCGATTTCCCGGTCGAGCGGATTTATCGCGATGTGCGGGTTTGCCAGATTTACGAGGGCAGCAGCGATATCCAGAAAATCTTGATTGGGCGCGCGTTGGCGTAAGCCGCTGGTTGAATCGACGCCAACTCAGCAACGGTGACGCGCAGAGTAAAGTCAAAAAAGGCAAGGACAGCTCCTTCCCCTTTGAGGGGGAAGGTTGGGATGGGGGTGCGGCGGTCGATGAACAACCAGTGTCGTTAAGCGACGACACTACCCCCACCCTAACCCTCCCCCTGCAAGGGGGAGGGAATTAAAATCGCTTCGCAGACTTATTGAACCAACAGGAGACAATGTGGCCGCAGCCATCCATTTTTATTTCGACTTCGCCTCGCCTTACGGCTATTTCGCTTCCACCCGCATCGACGAACTGGCCGCAAAATATGGACGCGATGTCGAATGGCATCCGATCTTGTTGGGCGTGGTGTTCAAGACCACCGGCGGCATGCCGTTGCCGATGATCCCGATGAAGGGCGAATACTCGGTGCGCGATTTTGAACGAAGCGCGCGCTTTCACGGCATCGCCTACAAGCTGCCGCAGGCATTTCCGCTGCCGACCCAATCGGCTGCGCGCGCCATGCTGTGGGTCAAGGACAAGTATGGCGACGAGCGTGCAATCGAATTCGCCAAGGCGGTGTTCAAGGCGTATTTCGTGGATGACGTCAACATCGGTGACCCGGTGCATATCGCCAAGATCGCGTCCGGCATGGGACTCGACTCCAGCCGCATGGCGGAAGGCATCAACAGCGCGCAGGTCAAGGATCAACTGCGGGCCGAGATGGATCTGGCGATGGCGCGCGGCGTGTTCGGCTCGCCGTACGTGATCGTCGACAATGAAGGCTTCTGGGGTTTCGACCGCTTCGACCAAGTCGACGCGATGCTGAAAAACGGCAAGATCTGAGCCGCGGGGCGCATGCGATGCTTAAATATACTATGCCCAGTATTTTTAAAGGCCCAATCAATTCGCCCGCATCAAGCATGAATTTGAGCATACTCCCGGCAGGGCGCGATTCAAGATGACGCGTCCATCGCCATCGCAGCCCTGCCCGTGCGGGCTCGGGCCGTTCGCGCAGTGCTGCGGCCGCTACCTCGGCGGCGCACAGGTGCCGGCCAACGCCCAGCAGCTGATGCGCTCGCGCTACACCGCGTTCGTGCTGCGCGACGAGGCCTACCTGCGCGCCAGCTGGCATCCGGACACCTGCCCGGATGGGCCGCTGTGCGAGGACGGCATCAAGTGGCTCGGGCTGGAGTTGCTGCGGCATCAAGAGGATGGCGACGGCCGGCACGCCACGGTTGAATTCGTCGCGCGCTACAAGGTGAACGGGCGCGCGCAACGCCTGCACGAGGTCAGTCGGTTTGTCCGCGATGGTGAACCGGGCGCTCGCTGGCGCTACCTGGATGGCAGCTTTCCGGGGCAGTGAACCCGGGCCGGACGTCGCCGCCAGCGAACCCGCATTCAACAGCAATACAGAACAAGAATCCAGGCCCAGCCTGAAACAGGAAGGAAGCATTCATGCCGCAGCTCGAAAGCAAACTCAATCCCCGCAGCGAGGACTTCAAGCAAAACCTCGGCGCGATGCAGCTGATCGTCGACGATCTGAAGGCCAAGGTCGCCGCGCTGGCGCAGGGCGGCGGCGAAGCGGCCTGCAAGAAACACGTGGCGCGCGGCAAGCTGCTGCCGCGCGAGCGGGTCCAGCTGCTGCTCGATCCGGGCACGCCGTTCCTGGAATTCTCGCAGATGGCAGCCTACGCGATGTACAAGGACCATCACGGCGTCGGCGTCGCGCCGGCGGCCGGCATCATCACCGGCATCGGCCGCGTGGCCGGGCAGGAGTGCGTGATCGTCTGCAACGACGCCACCGTCAAGGGCGGCACCTACTACCCGATGACGGTGAAGAAGCATCTGCGCGCACAGGAAATCGCCGAGCAGAACAATCTGCCCTGCATCTACCTGGTCGACAGTGGTGGCGCGAATCTGCCGAATCAGGACGACGTGTTTCCCGATCGTGACCACTTCGGCCGCATCTTCTACAACCAGGCCAACCTGTCGGCCAAGGGCATCCCGCAGATCGCGGTGGTGATGGGCTCGTGCACCGCCGGCGGCGCCTATGTGCCGGCGATGAGCGACGAGTCGATCATCGTCAAGAACCAGGGCACGATCTTTCTCGGCGGCCCGCCACTGGTAAAGGCCGCTACCGGCGAAGTAGTGAGCGCGGAAGATCTCGGCGGTGGCGACGTCCATACCCGCCTGTCCGGCGTGGTCGATCACCTGGCGCAGAACGACCTGCACGCGCTGTCGATCGCGCGCAGCATCGTTGCCAACCTGAACCGTCAGAAACCGCAGCAACTGGTGCTGCGCGAACCGGTCGAGCCGAAATATCCGGCGCAGGAGCTGTACGGCGTGATCCCGACCGACACCCGCAAGCCGTTCGACGTGCGCGAGGTGATCGCCCGCATCGTCGACGGCAGCGAGTTCGATGAATTCAAGGCGCGCTACGGCACCACGCTGATCTGCGGCTTCGCCCATATCTACGGCATGCCGGTCGGCATCATCGCCAACAACGGCATCCTGTTTTCGGAGTCGGCGCTGAAGGGCACCCACTTCATCGAGTTGTGCTCGCAGCGCAAGATCCCGCTGGTGTTCCTGCAGAACATCACCGGCTTCATGGTCGGGCGCAAGTACGAAAACGAAGGCATCGCGCGCAACGGCGCCAAGATGGTGACTGCGGTCGCCACCACGTCGGTGCCGAAATTCACCGTGATCATCGGCGGCAGCTTCGGCGCCGGCAACTACGGCATGTGCGGGCGCGCATTCTCGCCGCGCTTCATGTGGATGTGGCCGAATGCGCGGATCTCGGTAATGGGTGGCGACCAGGCCGCCAGCGTGCTGGCCACCGTCAAGCGCGACGGCATCGAACAGAAGGGCGGCAGCTGGAGCCGCGAAGAAGAAGAAGCCTTCAAGCAGCCGGTCAAGGATCAATACGAGCACCAGGGCCATCCGTACTACGCCACCGCACGCTTGTGGGACGACGGCGTGATCGACCCGGCCGATACCCGTACCGTGCTCGGCCTGGGTTTGAGCGCGGCGTTGAATGCGCCGATTGCCGACACCAAGTTCGGCGTGTTCCGGATGTAATGCAGGTAAGCACGGCAGTAAGGACGGCACCATGGACTATCAGACCCTCGAGATTCAACAGGAACAACGCGTTGCCACCGTCTGGCTGAATCGGCCGGCGGTACGCAACGCATTCAACCAGACCACCATCGCCGAGCTCACACAAGCATTCCGCGCGCTCGGTCAGGACCCGGAGGTGCGCGCGATCGTGCTGGCGGCGCGCGGCCCGGCCTTCTGTGCCGGCGCCGACCTGAACTGGATGAAGCAGATGGCCGACTACACGCACGACGAGAACCGTGCGGATGCGGCGCTGCTGGCCGAGATGCTGCGCACCATCTATCTGTGTCCAAAGCCGGTGGTCGCAAAAATCCAGGGCGATTGCTACGCCGGCGGCATGGGACTGGTGGCGGCCTGCGATATCGCGGTGGCGGCCGAAGAGGTCAATTTCTGCCTGAGCGAAGTGCGGCTCGGCTTGATCCCGGCCACGATCTCGCCTTACGTGATCAAGGCGATGGGCGAGAATGCGGCGCGCCGTTATTTCCTCACCGCCGAACGTTTCGACGCGCAGCAAGCGCAGCGCATCGGCTTCGTGCATGCAGTGGTGGCGCCCGACGCGCTCGATGCCAAGGTCGCCGAGATCGTGAAAGCGCTGCTGTCGAATAGCCCGAATGCGGTGGCAGAGGCGAAGAAACTGGTGCGCGAGGTTGGTGGCATGCCGCTGACCGAGGCCCTGATCGCCGCCACGGTGGAAGGGATCGCGCAGATCCGCGCGTCGGACGAGGGCCGGGAAGGGGTGCGTTCGTTCCTGGAGAAACGCAAGCCGAGCTGGTTAGCTTAACTAGCTCCGTCCCCCTCTGAGGGGGAAGGTTGGGATGGGGGTAGAGCGGTCAATCAGGATGCGGCGCATACAAGAACAAACCACGGCCAACGCCCGCTCGCTACGCAGTGACATGACGGACGTGGAACGCATGTTGTGGCGCGCATTGCGCGGCAAGCAGCTGGAACATAGCCGCTTCCGACGCCAGCATCCGATCGGGCCTTACATCGCCGATTTTGCCTGTCTTGATAAGAAGCTGGTGATTGAACTGGATGGCGGCCAGCATCAGGATCGGATAGCGTATGACGCGCGGCGGACTGCGTTTTTGCAATTGCAGGGCTGGCAGGTTGTGAGGTTTTGGAACAACGATGTGTTGAATAATTTGGACGGGGTGTTAGCAACAGTAGTGGATGCTTTGAATGGTATTCATCCAGCGTAACCATCGCCCCGCAACGGTCGGCTCCTTCCCCCTGTGAGGGGGAAGGTTGGGATGGGGGTGCGGCGGTCGATGAACAACCAGTGTCGTTTAGCGACCGCACTACCCCCTCCCTAACCCTCCCCCTGCAAGGGGGAGGGAACCGGTTATACGTTAGTTAAGTTTTGCACACTGCACACTGCACACTGCATACTGCACATTGCACATTGCACATTGCATAAAGCATCAAGATTTTTTGGAGTAACTTTGGCAGCAAACCAACAATCCGACTGGGTCGCCCGCAGCCTGCGCAGTGTCTGGCATCCGTGCACCCAGATGCAGCATCACGAAACTGTGCCACTGATTCCGGTCAGCCACGGCCGTGGCGCCTGGCTCTACGACCAGGACGGCAAGCGCTATCTCGACGCGATCAGCTCTTGGTGGGTCAACCTGTTCGGCCACGCCAATCCGCGCATCAATGCGGCGCTGAAGGACCAGCTCGACCGGCTGGAGCACGCGATGCTGGCCGGCTTCACGCACGAGCCGGTGATTGAACTGTCCGAACAGTTGGCGGCGCGCACCGGCCATGTGCTGGGCCATTGTTTTTATGCGTCGGATGGCGCCTCGGCGGTCGAGATCGCGCTGAAGATGAGTTTTCACGCGTGGCGCAACGCCGGCCACGGCGACAAGCAGGAATTTGTCTGCCTGAAGGGCGGCTATCACGGCGAGACCATCGGCGCGCTGGCGGTAACCGACGTTGCGCTGTTCCGCGATGCCTACGGTCCTTTGCTGCGGCAGGCGCATGTGGTGGCGTCGCCCGATGCGCGCCTAGCCGTGGATGGCGAATCGGCGCTGGACGTCGCGCGGCGCGCCGCCGCCGATCTGGAGTCGCTGTTGCAGCAGCGCGCCGGCAACATCGCGGCCGTGATCGTCGAGCCGCTGGTGCAGTGCGCGACCGGCATGGCGATGCATGACCCGGCTTATCTGGCCGCAGTGCGGGCGCTGTGCGATCGTTATAACGTGCATCTGATCTTCGACGAGATCGCGGTCGGTTGCGGCCGCACCGGGACTTTCTTTGCGTGCGAGCAAGCCGAACTGGATGGTCAACCGGTCTGGCCTGATTTCCTGTGCCTGTCGAAAGGCATCAGCGGCGGTTATCTGCCGCTGTCGCTGGTGATGACGCGCGACGATATCTATCAGGCGTTCTACAGCGCCGATGTGACACGCGGCTTTCTGCACTCGCATTCGTACACCGGCAATCCGCTGGCCTGCCGTGCGGCGCTGGCGACGCTGGCGATCTTCGAAGAAGACGATGTGCTGGTGCGCAATCGGGAGCGCGCGGCAAAACTGAGCGCCGCGCTGGCGCCACTGGCGACGCACGACAAGGTGCAGCATTTCCGCCAGCGCGGGATGATCTGGGCGTTCGACGCCGTACCCGATGACGCCGCGGCCGCCGCGACTTTCTCACGGCGTTTCTTCAGCACCGCGCTGGAACATGAATTGCTGCTGCGGCCGATCGGCCGCAGCGTCTACCTGATGCCGCCGTATGTGCTGGACGACGACGAGATCGATGGCCTGGCGACGCGCACCCAGGCGGTGTTCGAGAAAGTGATCGCGGAATAGTATGGAACTACTCGACCAACTGGAGCGCCAACTGCAGGCGCTCGACCAGCATAGCCTGCGCCGTCGCCGGCGCGTGGCCGACACGCCCTGCGCGCCGCGGGTGCAGGTTGACGGCCGCGCGATGCTGGCATTTTGCAGCAATGATTACCTCGGTCTGGCCGCGCATCCGCGCGTGATCGAGGCGTTGCGCGAGGGCGCTGCATTGTATGGTGTCGGCAGTGGCGCCTCGCATCTGATCAGCGGTCATTCGCGGGCGCATGCGCAGCTGGAACAGGCGCTGGCTGGTTTCGTCGCACCGCATCTGGAATCGGCCCGCGCACTGTATTTCTGCACCGGCTACATGGCCAATCTGGCGGTGCTGACCGCGCTGGCGGCTGCCGACAGCCAAGGCGAGGCGGAAATTTTTTCGGAAGCGCTCAACCACGCATCGCTGATCGATGGCGCCAAGCTGGCGCGCGCCACGGTCAAGGTCTATCCGCATCGCGACGCCGCGGCACTGGATGCGCTATTGGCCGCCAGCAGCGCGGTCACCAAGATCGTGGTCACCGACAGCGTATTTAGCATGGACGGCGATCTGGCGCCGCTGCCCGAATTGCTGGCCGTGTGCGAACGGCATGGCGCCTGGCTGGTGGTCGACGATGCGCATGGTTTCGGCATGCTCGGCGCGCATGGCCGCGGCGCGCTGGAGCATTTCAACTTGCGCTCATCGCATCTGGTGTATGTCGGCACGCTGGGCAAGGCCGCCGGTGTCGGTGGCGCCTTCGTCGCGGCCCATGCCAGCGTGATCGAATGGCTGGTGCAACGGGCCCGTCCCTACATCTACACCACGGCCGCCGCGCCGGCGCTGGCGCATGCGCTGCTGACCAGCCTCGACCTGATCGGCGGTGCCGAAGGCGCGGCCCGTCGCGCCCACATGCAGGCGCTGATTGCGCAGCTTCGCTCCGGCTTGCGGCTGCGGCGCTGGCAGCATATCGCGTCCAGCACCGCGATCCAGCCGATCGTGATCGGCGATAATTCGCAGGCGCTGGCAGCGGCCGCCGCGTTATACCAGCAGGGCCTGTGGGTGCCGGCGATCCGGCCGCCGACGGTCCCCGCCGGCACGGCGCGTCTGCGCATCACGCTGTCGGCCGCGCACACCAGCGACGACGTGGCGCAATTGATCGATGCCGTGCATGCGCTGGAAGCGTTGCACACACTGAGCGCGCCGGACGCGCCGAATTCGACCGAGCGTGCCGCATGATGAATTTAACTACGGCCACCGCGCCGCGCTTCGCCTGCTTCGTCACCGGTACCGATACCGAAATCGGCAAGACGCTGGTGTCGAGCGCGCTGCTGCACCGTTTGTCGCAACAACGGGGCTGCCGCACGGTGGGCATGAAGCCGGTCGCCGCCGGCGCCGAGCTGCGCGATGGCGTCTGGCACAATGAGGACGCCGACAGCCTGGCCGCCGAGAGCACGCTGCAACTGGCGCCGGCGTTGACCACGCCGTATCTGCTGCGCGCCGCCACCGCGCCGCATGTCGCGGCCGCCCAGGACGGCGTGCAGATCGAGTTGGCGCACATTCTGGACTGTTACCGACAGATCGCTGGCGCCGCCGATGCGGTGGTGGTGGAAGGTGTCGGCGGCTTTCGTGTGCCGTTATCGGACAGCACGGATACCGCCGACCTGACGCAACAATTGGCGCTGCCGGTGGTGCTGGTGGTCGGCTTGCGGCTCGGCTGTCTCAGCCAGGCCTTGCTGACGGCGGAGGCGATCGCCGCGCGCGGCCTGCAGCTGGCCGGATGGGTCGCCAATACTGTCGACGCCGAGATGCCGTACGCAACCGACAATGTCGCAGCGCTGCGCGCGCGGCTACCGGCGCCGCTGCTCGGCTGTGTGCCGCGGCTGGCGGTGGCGTCGGCTGCGGCGGCAGCCGCTCACCTTGATTTTTCTTGTCTGCCGGGATGGCCCGACGGATCTCACTGATTTTATTTGTTGATGTAAAAGGAATAGTTCATGTCGCACACAGAAACACTGGCAGAAGCCCAAACCGGATCGCAAGCGCTCAATTTTCAGCCGCCGATTAAGCCGATCGAGGCCGCCACTTGGCCGGTCGACGACGTGCTGGCGCTGTTCGATCTGCCGTTCAACGATCTGATGTTCCAGGCGCAGCAAGTACACCGCGCGCAGTTCCCGCAGGCCGATGTGGAACTGGCGACCTTGCTGTCGATCAAGACCGGCGGCTGCGAAGAGGATTGCGGTTACTGCCCGCAGGCCGCGCGCTACGACACCGGCGTCGAAGCCAAGAAGATGCTCGATATCACCGAAGTCATGGTTGCCGCGCGCGCCGCCAAGGATAACGGCGCGACCCGCTTCTGCATGGGCGCGGCGTGGCGCTCACCGAAGGATCGCGACATGGAAAAAGTCGAAACCATGGTGCGCGAAGTCAAGGCGATGGGGCTGGAAACCTGCGCCACGCTCGGCATGCTGAAGGAGGAGCAGGCGCAGCGCCTGAAGGATGCCGGCCTCGATTACTACAACCACAACCTCGATACCGCGCCCGAGTTCTACAGCAACGTGATCTCGACCCGCGACTACCAGGACCGGCTCGACACGCTCGGCCATGTGCGCACCGCCGGCCTGAAGGTCTGCTGCGGCGGCATCGTCGGCATGGGCGAATCGCGCCGCCAGCGCGCCGGCCTGATCGCGCAACTGGCCAACCTGAACCCGTATCCGGAATCGGTGCCGGTCAACCATCTGGTGCAGGTCGAAGGCACGCCGCTGCACGGCCTCGACCCGCTCGACCCGCTCGAATTCGTGCGCACCATCGCGGTCGCGCGCATCACGATGCCGAAGGCGCGCGTGCGGCTGTCGGCGGGGCGGCGTCAGATGGGCGAGGCGGTGCAGGCGATGTGCTTCATGGCCGGCGCCAATTCTATTTTTTATGGCGACAAGCTGCTGACGACCGGCAACCCGGATGCGGAAGACGATCGGGCGTTGCTGGCGAAACTGGGTTTGAAAACGCGCGGCGTGGTGGAAGCCGGTGGCTGCAAATAAGTCGCGCCAGTTGCTTGCCTGAGCGCGTTCCGGCTTGCGCCGGCATGACGCGGCAGAGTGTGTCCTGTGTGCAAGGGACTGTATTCGAGAGTTCGATTCGACAAGTGAAAGAGATGCCATGTTTGCCAAGATCCTGATCGCCAACCGCGGCGAAATCGCCTGCCGTGTCGCCGCAACTGCGCGCAAGATGGGTGTCAAGACGGTGGCCGTGTATTCGGAAGCCGATGCCAACGCCAAGCACGTCGCGGTGTGCGACGAGGCGGTGCTGATCGGTCCGGCGCCGGCCAAGGAAAGTTATCTGCGTGGCGACAAGATCATCGAAGTCGCGCTGGCGACTGGCGCGCAGGCGATCCATCCGGGCTACGGCTTCCTGTCCGAGAATTCCGATTTTGCCGACGCTTGCGCCAAGGCAGGCCTGGTGTTCATCGGGCCGCCGGCCTCGGCGATCCGGGCGATGGGTTCCAAGTCGGCGGCCAAATCCTTGATGGACAAAGCCAGGGTGCCGCTGGTGCCGGGCTATCACGGCGACAATCAGGACGCCGATTTCCTGCAAACGCAGGCCGACAAGATCGGTTATCCGGTGCTGTTGAAAGCCAGCGCCGGCGGTGGCGGCAAAGGCATGCGCGTGATCGAGAAATCGATCGATTTCAAGGCCGCGTTGGCATCCTGCAAGCGCGAGGCGATCAGCTCGTTCGGCGACGACAAGGTACTGGCCGAAAAATATCTGAGCCGGCCGCGTCACATCGAGATCCAGGTGTTCGCCGACAGCCGCGGCAACTGCGTCTACCTGTTCGAGCGCGATTGCTCGGTGCAGCGCCGCCATCAGAAAGTGCTGGAAGAAGCGCCGGCGCCCGGCATGACCGCCGAGCGCCGCGCCGCGATGGGCGCGGCCGCGGTGGCTGCCGCCAAGGCGGTCGGCTATGTCGGCGCCGGCACGGTGGAATTCATCGCCAATCAGGACGGCTCGTTCTACTTCATGGAAATGAACACCCGCTTGCAGGTCGAGCATCCGGTCACCGAAATGATCACCGGCACCGACCTGGTCGAATGGCAGTTGCGGGTCGCCGCCGGCGAGCCGTTGCCACAATCGCAGGCCGAACTGCGGATCCACGGCCACGCGATCGAAGCCCGAGTCTATGCCGAAAACCCGGAAAAAGGCTTTCTGCCGGCGATCGGCACGCTGCACCACAACCGCGCGCCACAGGCAGTCTCGTTTGAACTCGGTGGTGGCGCGGCGGCGCCGGCCGCGGTGCGCATCGACAGCGGCGTGCGTGAGGGCGACACCATTTCGCCGTTCTACGACCCGATGATCGCCAAGCTGATCGTCTGGGGCAAGGACCGTCAGGAAGCGCTGGCACGGATGGCGCAGGCGCTGTCCGAATACCAGATCGTCGGGGTGGCCAGCAATATCGCGTTCCTGAAGCGCCTGATCGAAAGCCAGGCGTTTTCCAGCGCCGCGCTCGATACCGGCCTGATCGAACGCAATCAGGACAGCCTGTTCCCGCCCGCGGCGCTGGCCAGCTTGCCGCAGCTGGCGCTGGCGGCGGTCGCGCTGATCCGCTCCGAACAGGCGGCGTTGAACCCGAACCACGGCCATGCCGGCGACCCGTGGCTGGGCGCCTATGGCTGGCGCATGAACAGCACGCTGCATCGTCAGCTCGGATTTGCCGATGAAGTCAATAGTTACGCAGTGACGGTCGCTTACCTGACCGATGGCTGGCGCATCGCTGTCGGCGACCAGCAGGCGACTGCGCAACTGGTCGAGCGGCATGGTGTCGACCTCGGCATCAAGCTGGGTGACCACATGGTGCGCGGTACGGTCAAACGCGATGGCGACGCGCTGCACGTGTTCAGCGGCGGCCAGCATGTGGTGCTGAAGTACAACGACCCGATGGCGCATGCCGGCGAAGTCGAGGCCGAAGGCGGGCGCCTGACCGCGCCGATGCCGGGCAAGGTGGTCGCGGTGCTGGTGGCCAAGGCGCAGGAAGTCAAGAAAGGCGACCCGCTGGTGATCATGGAAGCGATGAAGATGGAACACACGATCGCGGCGCCCCGCGACGGCGTGGTCGAAGATATTCTGTACGCGGTCGGCGATCAAGTCGCCGATGGCGCGCCGTTGCTGGCGTTCAAGGCGGCTTGATTTTTTGATGGGGCACATGCCCAATGCGTCAATCGATCCGGGGCTTAACTCGCTCCCTCTTGAGGGGGTTAGGGGCGAAGCAGGGAATTCAGGAGGCGTGCCTCCTGCCTGCGTAGCGGTATCCGCTCGCAAGCGGATACGACTGGACGTGGGGTAGTACGGTCGGACACACGGTCGGCTATTGAGCGAACAACTCACCCCCATCCTAACCTTCCCCCTAAAAAGGGGAAGGGACTGACCGGGCAGTTTGTGAATTCATCAGTATTGCCATACGCTTGGCAACCAAGCCGGCATATTTTGAGAGACAAGCCATGCCACTGAACATCCTGTTCTACAGCCCCGACGGCAAGCCGGAACCCTGGATCGAGGGTTTCGCCCGCGCCCTTCCCGAAGCACAGTTGCAGGTCTGGCGCGAGGACGATGCCACCCCGATACCGGCCGATTACGCGGTGTTGTGGAAGCCGCCGGCGGCGCTGCTGCAAGGGCGCAGCGACCTGAAGGCAGTGTTCAACCTCGGCGCCGGCGTCGATGGGGTGCTGCAGCTGGGTGCGGCCTTGCCCGCCAGCGTGCCAATCGTGCGTCTCGAAGATGCCGGCATGGCACTGCAGATGGCCGAATATGTCAGTCATGCGGTGCTGCGCTATTTCCGTCGTTTCGATCAGTACGAGCTGCAGGCGCGCGACGGCCAATGGCGCTTTCTGCCGCCATACGACAAGCAGGATTTCGCGGTCGGGATTCTGGGTCTGGGTGTACTCGGCAGCCGCATGGCGGCGGCCTTGCAGCACTTCGGCTTCCGGGTGAACGGCTGGAGCCGCAATCACAAGGTCGTGCCCGGCGTCCACAGTTATGCCGGCAGCGACGAACTCGACCAATTCCTGTGCGACAGCCGGGTGCTGGTCTGTGCCTTGCCGCTGACGCCGGAAACCACCAATTTGCTGGACCGGCGCACGCTGGAAAAATTGCCGCACGCGGCCTACCTGATCAACGTCGCGCGCGGCGCCCATCTGGTCGAGGAAGATTTGCTGGCGCTGGTGCAAAATGGTCATATTGCCGGCGCCACGCTGGACGTGGTGCGCAAGGAACCGCTGCCGCCGACGCATCCGTTCTGGCAGGAGCCGCGCATCACCCTGACGCCGCATGTCGCGGCGCTGACCTTGCGCGACGAGAGCATCCGGCAGATTGCCGACAAGATCCGCGCCCTGCAGCGCGGTGAACCGATAGCCGGTCTGGTTGACCGAAACCGAGGATATTGAGATGAACGCCACGTTGCCGAAACACGTAAAAATCGTCGAAGTCGGGCCGCGCGACGGCCTGCAGAACGAGAAGGAAACCATTCCGGCCGAGGTCAAGATCGAACTGGTCAACCGCCTGACGCAAGCCGGTTTCGCCAACATCGAAGCGGCCTCCTTCGTATCGCCGAAATGGGTGCCGCAGATGGCGACCTCGGCCGAGGTCATGGCCGGCATCACGCGCAAGCCCGGCGTGGTGTATTCGGTGCTGACGCCGAACATGAAGGGTTTCGAAGCAGCGCTGGCAGCCGGCGCCGACGAAGTCGTGATCTTCGGCTCGGCGTCGGAAGCGTTCTCGCAAAAAAACATCAATTGCTCGATCGCCGAATCGATCGAGCGTTTTCGTGAAGTGGCGCAAGCGGCCAAGCAGCATCGCAAGCGTCTGCGCGGCAGCATCAGCTGCTCGTTCGGCTGTCCATATCAGGGGCAAGTGTCACCCGATGTGGTGGCCGACGTGGTGCGGCGCCTGCGCGACCTCGGCTGTGACGAGATCGATATCGCCGACACCATCGGCGTCGGCACCCCGCACCAGGTCCACACAGTGATGCAGCGCGCCGCGCAGGAATTTCCACTGGCGCAACTGTCCGGCCATTTCCACGACACTTACGGCCAGGGTATCGGCAACATCTACGCCAGCCTCGAAGTCGGCGTCGCGATCTTCCATGCGTCGGTCGCCGGCCTCGGCGGCTGCCCGTATGCGAAGGGCGCGACCGGTAACGTCGCCACCGAGGACGTGCTGTTTTTGATGCAGGGTCTGGGCATCGAAACCGGCATCGACCTGAACGCGGTGGTCGATGCCGGCCAGTTCATCTCGCAGCATCTGGGGCGCAAGGCGGTTAGCCGCGCCGGCAATGCGATCGTCGCGAAGCGGGCGGCCTGATTGCGGTCGGCACCAAAGCTGCCCGACAGCGCGCAACGGGTGGCCGGCTTGCTGGCCGCGCTCGGCCACGACCAGCCGATAGTGCTGCTGGCGGAAACCGGCAAGACCTCGGCGGCGGCCGCCGCCGGTCTCGGTTGCGACGTCGCGCAGATCGCCAAATCGATCGTGTTCCGGCGCCTGGCCGATGACGCTGCGGTGATGGTGATCGCCAGCGGCGTCAACCGGGTCGACGAACAGAAGGTCGCGGCCATCGTCGGACCGGTCGGCCGGGCCGACGCCCGGTTCGTCAAGCAGCGTATCGGTTACACGATCGGCGGCGTGTGCCCGATCGGACATCTTGAAAAAACGATCATGCTGGTCGATGCCGATTTGTTAAAGCTGGGCAATCTGTGGGCCGCGGCCGGCCATCCGCACGCAGTATTCAATCTGACCCCGGCGCAACTGCTGGCGATGACCGGCGCACCGGTGGCGGACGTGGCGCTGCGCTGATTCGAGCGTTTGCCAGCAGGCGCGGGCGGCAGTGCGGCGTCCACCAATCTGCCGCAAATTCACTCTCAGTCCGGATAAAAAAACACCCCCGACTCGCGCAAGGCGGGGGTGTTCATGATCGCCGAGGGCTATTTTTCGCGGCACTGCGCCTTGGACAGGACGCTGCGCTGCCCGGTATTGACATACACCAGCCAGCAGGCATCGCCTTGCTTGACCAAGTGGAAGGTGTGCGGTTTCTCGGTCTCGCGTCCCTGCATCAGTTCCCCGTTCTTGTCGCGCAGCCGCACCCGTTCGACCGCGAGATAACTGCTCTCGGTCAAGTCCTTGTCGGACAATTTGACCGACTCGTGATTGATCAGGCGGGCCACGGTAGCGCGCAATTCTTGCTGCGCTTCGATGCCGGGATTGAGCAACAGCGCATCCTTTTCAGGCGTCACTGCCACTGCCTGGCAAGCACCGAGCAGCAGCGCCGGTAACAGGCCGCATAAGCCGAACCGGCCGGCACAGCACGTCAGCCGGTGATTCATGGCTGCGGCTTCTTCAGGGTGCGCATTTCCTTCAACTGTGAGCGCACCAGCTGATAGTTCAGGTTCAGGCCGCCGCCGTTCAGGCTGGCGACAGCCGTTGGAACCGGCGGGCAGACACCGCTTGTGCGGTAGCTGAGTGCCGCCGCAAAACGGTTTTCCGCCGGGTCACCGAGCTGGTGGGTAAAGTCATCGGGCATCGAACAGGTCGGCAGGAAGCCGTCGGCATAATCGCCGTAGCCCTTGTCATTGACGCCGGCAAACTGGATCGCGTAGTACACGTAACCGCAGTTGGGCTGCGGCACGAAGCCATACGGCTTGCCGCGCGTCGCGTCACCGATCAGGGTGACGTTGACATCGACCCCGCGCAGGCTGTTGATGATCGATTCGCTGGCCGAGGCGGTGCCATAGCTGGCCAGGATCGTCACTTTTTTCAAGCCGAGGGTGGGCAGTGCGACACCGCTCGGACCGGCATAACCGGACGTGATGGTGTAGAACGGATAGATCTCGTTCTTGCTGCTCAGCTTGTCGTTGTACATCAGCTTCTCGAAGGTCTTGCCGCTGGTGGTGGTGGGCCCGGCGATCATGTAGGACAGCTGGCTGGCGATATACAGCAGGCCGCCGCCGTTGTAGCGCAGGTCCAGCACCAGGTCCGTGACATTGGCTGCCTTTAGCTGGTTGATCGCATCGATCAGCATCGGTTCCGATTTCGCAATGTGTTCGTCGAACGAGAAATAGCCCACCGTGCCGCTCGGGGTTGCCACCGTCTTGACGTTTTGCACCGGCACATGATCGATGGTGGCCGGCGTCAGCGTGGCGGTCACCGCGATGCCCTGGCTGGTGAACCCGAAGCTATGCGGCGCGATGGCCGACGGGAACAAGCCATTGTTCAGCGTGGTAATGTCGCTGCCGCTGACAAAGTCGACGCCATCGACCGACGTCAGCAAGTCGCCGCGCCTGATGCCAGCCTGCGCCGCCGGCGATGCCGGCACCACCGAGGCGACGATCCACTTGCGCGGCGGCGCGCTGGCCTGGGCCGCCCATTGAATTCCATAATCCTCGGTGATGCCGGACGTCTGCTGGTCGAATTCCTTCTGGGTCACCGACCAGTGGAATTGATCCTTGAGGCGGCCGGACGCCGTCTTGGCCGCGGTTTTCAGCACGTCGAAATAGGCCGCCGGGGTCGCATAGTCGGCCGGATTGAGGGTGGTTGGCACTTCCTTGTACCAGAGATAAGTTTCATCGGTGAATGAGCGCAGATAGGCTTTTTCATTGTCCAGCGTGCCCTGGGTGTCGACGCTGCCGGGGCGCGGCGCCGCACACAGATTTTGCAGGGTGCTGGAGGCCGCCAAGGTCGACACCGGCGCGACGACTGCGCTGTCGGAGCCACCGCCGCCGCAGCTGGCGAGCGACAGGACTGCAGCGCTGAACAAGATGATTTTTTTCATGGGTAGCCGGGTTAATTTCAGAGTCAGGTCGACCGAACGTATCATTCGTGCCCATCCCAAACTTTTCGGGCACTAGCAATCACTAGCAATGTTTGTGCTGCGATAATACATTTATTGCAACTTTTCAGCGCGCATTCTCATAATCACTAGCATTAATGTTTCGGCCTATTTGGTTCACCATTCAGACGCTGCCGGGCTGCCCATGAGGCGCAGACGGGCCGACTGAATTACACCAAGTTGCACCACCAGGGTCAATGCTTTTCTGAAACATGGGTGGCCGCGGTGCTGGCGCTTGCCGCGACAATGGCAGATGCGGCAAGCCACAGGACGGCCGAACAGACGGCATAATGTGGGTTTTCCCGACACCCACCACATGCGCCCAGACCTGCAAGCCGGCATCCAGTTCGAATGGCGTTACACGGTCCCGCCGCGCGCCACCGTGCCGCAGCTAAATACGGCAGCGAAAATATGACACAGCAAATCCGGATCCACTCGTTCGACCCCGATGCGCATCGGGGTCCCTTGCCTTCGCCCTGCGTCAACATCTGCCAGATGGATGCGCACAGCGGTCTGTGCATCGGTTGTTACCGCAACATCGGCGAGATCATTGCCTGGAGCGCCGCGACAGAAGACAAAAAACTGGCAGTATGGCGCGAGATCAAGCGCCGTTACGGCGACAACAAGCGGGGTGGCTAACCAGTATGGCTGATTTTACGAATCTTCCTGCGACGAATCTGGCGCCGTATTTGTCGCTGCACTTGCCACCAACCATGCGCGTACTGGAGCGCGGCTGGCTGTCCGCCAACAATATCCTGTTTCTCGGCCGCCAACAGACCGCGCTGGTCGATAGCGGCTATGCGTCGCATGCGCCGCAGACCTTGGCCCTGGTGCGGCTCGGCTTGCAGGGGCGGCGGCTGGACCGGCTGATCAACACCCATCTGCATTCGGATCATTGCGGCGGCAATGCGGCGCTGCAGGCCGCATACGGGTGCCGCACCACGATCCCGGCCGCCGAGGCCGCCAAGGTGCGGGACTGGGATCCGGACGCGCTCAGTTTCGCGGCGACCGGCCAGCAGTGTCCGCGCTTCGGTTTCGACGACACGCTCACATCGGGCGACGCGATCGTGCTGGGCGAGTTGGACTGGCAAGTGCTGGGCGCGCCGGGCCACGATCCGCATTCGCTGATCCTGTATTGCCCTCAGGAACGCATCCTGATCTCGGCCGATGCACTGTGGGAAAACGGCTTCGGCGTGATTTTTCCGGAATTGGAGGGTGAGTCCGGTTTCGCCGAGACCGGCGCCACGCTGGACTTGATTGCAGGGCTCGACGTGCGGCTGGTGATTCCGGGCCATGGCGCGCCGTTTGCCGGGATCGAGGCGGCACTCGAGCGGGCACGCTCGCGTCTCGACTACCTGGCGGCGGACCCGGTGCGCAACGCCCAGAATGCGGTCAAGGTGTTGCTCAAGTTCCTGCTGCTGGAGCGCCAGGTCATCGCCGTCACGGAACTGCCGCAACTGCTGTCCGGAATCCGCCTGATCGCCGAATCGAACCGGCGCTATCTCGGCCATTCGATGCCGGACCTGGCGCAATGGGTGGTGGCACAACTGGTCAGGGCCGGCGCGGCCGAGCTGGTGGACGGCAAGCTGGTCGACCGCGGCTGATCGGCGCAGCGGAATCGATCACACTGACGGCGCACGGGACCGGCGTCATGCAAGGCGCAGCGCCGACGCGACGGCGGGCGCTCGGCTGCGCGACTAGAGCTGACAATCTAGCACGCTCGTTCTTTTTTCTCTTATAATCAAGCCTCTTCGCTGTCCCACCCACTTCGCGAGCTTGTCATGACATTGCCTGTTGCGTTGCAAAACCTGAGTATTCCAGTGATCGGTTCACCAATGTTCATCGCCAGCGGACCGGCGCTGGTCGCGGCCCAGTGCAAGGCCGGTATCGTCGGTGCGTTCCCTGCGCTCAATGCCCGCCCGGCGGACCTGCTCGACACCTGGCTGACCGACCTGAAGGCCGAGTTGGCCGCTTATCGACTTGCCAATCCAGATGCCAAGGTCGGCCCGATCGCGGTCAACCAGATCGTGCACCAATCGAATAACCGGTTGCAGCACGACGTCGAGATGTGCGTCAAACATCAGATCCCGATCATCATTTCATCGTTGCGCGCGCCGCCGAAGGAGATGCTGGACGCGATCCATGGCTATGGCGGGATCGTGCTGCACGACGTGATTTCGATCCGCCATGCGCAGAAAGCGCTGGAAGCCGGCGTCGACGGCCTGATCCTGGTGGCTTCGGGCGCCGGCGGTCACGCCGGTCCCCTGTCGCCATTCGCGCTGGTGGGTGAGGTGCGCAAGTTTTTCAGCGGCCCGATTGCGCTGTCAGGCTCGATCGCGACCGGCGACGCGGTGCTGGCGGCGCAGGCCATGGGCGCCGATTTTGCATACATCGGTTCGCGCTGGCTGGCGACCAAGGAATCGAATGTGGACGACGCGTACCGGCAGGCGATCGTCGAGTCGGCGGCGTCCGATATCGTGTACACCAATCTGTTTACCGGTGTGCACGGCAATTATCTGAAGAAATCGATCGTGCAGGCCGGGCTCGATCCCGACAATCTGCCGGTGGCCGACAAGAGCGCGATGAACTTCGGCTCCGGCAGTAGCAGCAAGGCCAAAGCCTGGCGCGACATCTGGGGCGCAGGGCAGGGCGTTGGCATGATGGAAGACGTGCCCAGCGTGGCAGAAATGGTGGCACGGTTGAAGGCGGAATACGACGTCGCCAAACGGCGCATCTGCGGCATTTGAAGGGGAAATGGCGCGCGCCCAACTTGAAAGTCATTCCTTGACTGCAGAAATCCGGATTTTTTGGATTGCCAGATTGCAAACGATATCGCGTCATCACGAACGCCGCTGGGTCCCAGCGTGGCCGCAGGCCAGTTTATCCTGAGCGTGTCGAAGGGCTGGGACGACCCGTAGTTTATTGCGCCGGTTTATGCAGCGAGCGCAATTTGCACGGCAACAGTCTCACTCCTCTTCGGACTGCAGCGCCCAGATCTCCGGCAGATTGCGCCAGTAACTGTGCGCATCCATGCCGAAACCGACCACAAATTTATTCGGCACCGTGACGCCGACATAATCGGCCGTGATCGGCTTTGGTTTCCCGATTGCCTTGTCGGCAAACACCGCGCACAACACTTCGGCCGCACCCATGTCGAGTAGACGCTGTTTGACATGGGCCAGGGTCTCGCCCTCATCCAGAATATCGTCGACCACGATCACGATGCGGTCCTTGACATTGGAACGCGGGATTACTTTCCAGACCACCTTGCCGCCTTGCGCGTCGTCGCCGTAGCGCGTGACGTGGATGTAATCGTATTCGAGCGGGAATGCCAGTTGCGGCAGCAACTGGCCGGTGAACACCACCGCGCCACCCATCACGCCCAGCACCAGCGGAAACGGCGGGCTGTCCGGCTGGTTGAAGCGTTGGTTCAAGGCGGCGGCGACACGGGCGACGGCCGCCTGCACTGCATCGTGGTCGTGGATCAGTTCGGCCTTGCCCAGCAGGCTGCGGGCGCGTTCGGCGTGAAAATCTAGCATGTCATGCAATCGGTAATGGGTTTGCACCATTATCGGGCAAGCGCGCCGCCGATGTCGAGGTCGTTGGTTTTTCGCCACACGACGGCACCGGAATTTTGCCGGAGCAGCCTCAACCCGACGGGCCAAGGTCGCCGTTGTCGAGCGCTGGCGGCGCCGGGCGGCAGCCCGACCACCGCGCTGAGCTGGCTATCGTTTGACCACCTATTCGTACTTGCGCGCATCCTCGATCACCTTGCCGTCGTTCGGCAGGCTGCCGCGCGCCACGAACTGCACCTCGCCGCGCAGTTTGCTGACGTCGCGTATGCTGTCGCGGATGCTATCGATCAGCAGATCGCTGTGGGCGTCCGGATCGGCGACTTCGCACCGCAGCGTCATCGCGTCGTTCGCCATTTCGCCGGTCACGACCAGCCGCGCCTTCAGGATTTCGGGATGGCGGCGCGCGATTTCGGCCACTTGCGACGGGTGCACGAACATGCCGCGCACCTTGGTGGTCTGGTCGGCGCGTCCCACCCAGCCTTTGATGCGGGTATTGCTGCGGCCGCAGGGGGAGATGCCGGGCAGGGTGGCCGACAGGTCGCCGGTGGCGAAGCGGATCAGCGGATAGTCGGGGTTGAACGAGGTCACGACCACCTCGCCGACTTCACCCGCGGCGACCGGGTCGCCGGTGCCGGGACGCACGATCTCGAGCAGGATGTCTTCATCGACGATCATGCCGGGATTGAGCTGGCCATTGGTCTCTGATTCATACGCGATGTTGCCGATGTCGGCCGACGCATACATCTGCACCACGTGCGCGACGCCATGGTCCTGCAGCCATGTGCGCAGCGACGGCGGCAGCGCTTCGGCGCCCAGTACCGCGCGCTGCACGCTGGAAATGTCGGCGCCCATCTCGGCTGCCTTCTCGATGATCAGCTTCAGGAAGGACGGCGTGCCGACGTAGGCGTCCGGCTTTAGCGTGAGCATCGCCTGCACCTGCAATTCGGTCTGACCGACGCCGGCCGGGATCACGGCGCAGCCGAGCCTGGCGCAAGCGCCTTCCACCATGAAGGCGGCCGGCGTGAAGTGATACGAGAAGCAGTTCTGCACGATGTGGCCGGCGCGCAAGCCGACCGCATACAGCGGCCGCGCGAAACGCCACCAGTCCTGTGCGCGCCCTTCGGGATCGAAAATAGGTCCCGGTGACATGAACAGCCGCCCCAGTTGCCGCACCGGTGTGGTGGTCAGGCCGCCGAACGGGGTGTCGAGTTTTTGCAGATCCTTCAGGTCCGATTTGCGCGTCACCGGCAGTTGCGCCAGCGCTGCGCGGCTGTTGATGTCGGCCGCGTGCACGCCGCTCAGGATGCGGGCCCAGCCGCTGGCGCTTTGTGCGTGCGCGATCAGCTGCGGCAGGCGCGCCATCAAGTCCCGCTCACGGGTGTGCGGGTCGCGGGTTTCCAGGGTATCCAGATATTCAGGCTGATGGCTCATGGTCGTGCTTTCAGATTTAACCTATTTCTCTTTGGAGCTTCTTGGTCGGCGGCGTCGGGATGAAGGCGCGTAGGGTGGGTGAAACCCGCCATGTATAGCGTGCCGTCGATGATGGGTTTTACCCATCCTACAAAAAACCGCATTATCCATGCGCTTTGCAGCGCAAAAATGGCTTGCGAGGCGCATGGATGTTGCGGATTCATTCTTAAGCCAGCCAGCGCTTGCGGCGGCGGTAGAACTTCATGTCACGGAAGCTCTTGCGCTCGGCGCCCGACACGCCCAGATAGAATTCCTTGACGTCCTCGTTGCTGGCCAGCTCGCTGGCGGCGCCCTCCATCACGACCCGACCGTTTTCCAGGATGTAGCCGAAGTCGGCGTAGCGCAGCGCGACCATGGTGTTTTGTTCGGCCAGCAGGAACGATACTTTTTCCTTGCTGTTGAGGTCTTTCACGATCTCGAAGATCTCCTCGACGATCTGCGGTGCCAGGCCCATCGACGGCTCGTCCAGCAGGATCATCGACGGCTTCGCCATCATCGCGCGCCCGATCGCGGTCATCTGTTGCTCGCCGCCGGAGGTGTAGCCGGCCTGCGACTTGCGCCGGGTCTTCAGGCGCGGGAAGTAGGCGTAGATCTTTTCCAGCGCGTGTTTCACTTCGGCGTGGCTGATATTGCGGGTATACGCGCCGGTCAGCAGGTTGTCTTCGATCGACAGGTGGGCGAAGCAGTGGCGGCCTTCCATCACCTGGATCACGCCGCGCTTGACCAGGTCGTTCGGCGTCAGCCGGTCGACCCGCTCGCCGCGGTACTCGATGCTGCCCTTGGTGACGTCGCCACGCTCGGCTGCCAGCAGATTCGAAATCGCCTTCAGCGTGGTGCTCTTGCCGGCGCCGTTGGCGCCCAGCAGGGCCACGATCTTGCCTTCCGGCACTTCCAGCGACACGCCTTTCAGGACCAGGATCACATGGTCGTAGATCACTTCGATATTGTTGATGCTCAGTGCTGGGCTCATGTTTGCTCCGCCATGTTTTCCATTTTCTTAAAGCCGTTTATTGCGCAAATGGGTTTAAGAAAATCGTCCGTGATTCGTGATTACGGACGAATGTGGTTGTTAGTCCCTTCCCCCTCAGGGGGAAGGTTAGGATGGGGGTGGGGTGGTCGCTAGACAACGAATGCTGTTTGTCGACGACTCTACCCCCACTTGCAGTGCGCGTATCCGCTTGCAAGCGGATACCGCTACGCAGGCAGGAGGCATGCCTCCCGAATTCCCTGCTGCGCCCCTAACCCTCCCCCTGCAAGGGGGGAGGGGATTCCCGGCTACTTTTACCGAACACCTTGGTCAAGATAAAAGCAAAAACCGAACTCACTTCATGCAAGCCGGCGTAATGCCCTTTTCCTTGGCAAACTTCGCCGCGTTGGCCTTGAACAGTGGGTGGATTAGCGTCTTGTTACCTTCGATCCAGTCCGAAATCACGGTCCACTTGCTGCCATCCCATTGCTGGATCTTGATCTTGCCCGAGCCTTCATGGTTGTCGCATGAGGTCTTGATCTCCGGCAGCAAACCGGTCGCACCGAGCTGTGCGAGACGGGCATTGGTGATGTTCAGGTTTTCCAGGCCCCAGCGCATCTGTTCGCCGCTGATCACTTTGCCCTTGCCGTATTTGGCCTGGGCGGTACGAATCGCTTCGACCGTGGCGATCGCGACCGAAACGCCGCGGTTGTACAGGATGGTGCCGACCTTGGTCTTGTCTTGCATGTTGCCCTTGCCGGCGCCGTACACGACCTTCTCGATGTCGGCGATCACCGGCACCTTGTCGCCGGCGACGTTCCAGGTGGCGCTCATATAGCCCTTGGCCGCTTCGCCAGCCGGCACCGTGTCTTCTTCCGAACCGGCCCACCAGGACCCGATCATCTTGTCACGCGAGTAACCGACCTTTTGCGCCGCCTTCAGTGCGGTCTGGTTCATCACGCCCCAGCCCCAGAAAATCACGTAGTCGGGATTTTCCTGACGGATACGCAGCCATTGCGCACCTTGCTCGTTGCCCGGATGGGCCACGGGAATCTGGATCAGGTTGAACTTGCCGATCTTCGATTCCGCTTCCAGCGCCACGATCGGTTCCTTGCCGTAGGCTGAATCGTGATACAGGTAGGCGATTTTCTTGCCGGCCAGGGTGCCGCCGTTTTTCGACGCCAGGTATTTGACGATCGCCGACACCTGCATCTGGTAAGTGGTGACCAGCGGGAACGCGTACGGGAATACGGAACCGTCGACCGCGTCGGTGCGGCCATAGCCGACCATCATCAGTGGCACCTTGTCTTCGGCCGATTTGTCGATCAGCGCGTAAGCGATGCCGGTCGCCATCACGTTGTAGGCGGTGCCCTTGGTGACCAGGTTCTTGCCCTTCAGCCGTTCGTAGCACTCGACGCCCTTGGCGTTGTTGTATTCGGTTTCGCACTCTTCCCACGACAACTTGACGCCATTGATGCCGCCTTCCTTCATGTTGACGTAGTTCAGGTAATCGACGTAGCCGCCATAGAACGCCTGGCCGTTGGCGCCATAAGGACCGACGCGGTAACTCGGCAGTGCGATGAACTGGGTATCCGCCTGTGCCAGTGCCTGGCCGACCGGCGCCAGCAGCGCGGCGGCTGTGGCGGCAGTCAACATCAGTTGTGTGATCAGTTTCATGGTATTTGTCTCCGTGTTATGCGGGGTAAATCATTGTTATAGGTGCTACCGGTAAAACCTAATGCGGGAACGGCCACAGGCGCAACTTCTCTTTTCCGATTTGCCACAGGCGCGCCAGTCCGTGTGGTTCGACGATCAGGAAAAAAATAATCAGCCCGCCAAACACCATCAGCTGAATATGCGACACGGCGGCGTTGGTGAACGGCAGATGCAGCAAGGCAGCCAGCGGCGGCAGCAAGTTGTCGAGAAAAATCGGCAGCAGCAGGATGAAGGCCGATCCGAGGAAGGCGCCGAGGATGCTGCCGACGCCGCCGACGATGATCATGAACAGGATGCGGAACGACAGATCGAGCGAGAAGCCGTCCGGTTCGACCGAGCCGAGGTAGCAGAACGCGTACAGCGCACCGGCCACGCCGCAGTAGAACGAACTGACCGCGAACGCCAGCAGCTTGGTCTTCATCAGGGGAATGCCGATCACTTCGGCCGCCACGTCCATGTCGCGCACCGCCATCCACGCGCGGCCGGTCGACGATCGCACCAGATTTTTTGCCAGCAGCGCCATCACGCAGACGATCACCAGCACGAACAGGTATTTTTGCATCGGCGTGTGGATGGCGTAGCCGAATATTTCCAGTTTCTGGGCGCTGATCACGCCGGACGAACTGTTGTTGGAGAACCATGGAAATTTGGTCAGCGCCCACACCACGAAAAATTGCGCCGCCAGTGTCGCCACCGCCAGATAAAAGCCCTTGATGCGCAGCGATGGCAGGCCGAACATGACGCCGACCAGCGCCGCGCAGAGGCCGGCCAGGATGAAGGACAGCAGGATCGGCATGCCGTCGATGCGCAGCTGGAAGTTGTAGGCGGCGTAGGCGCCGACCGCCATGAACGCGGCCGACCCGAGCGATAATTGGCCGGCGTAACCGGTCAGGATGTTGAGCCCGAGCGCGGCCAGTGCAAACACCAGGAACGGGATCAGGATCGCCGAGAACCAGTATTCGCTGCCGATCAGCGGCACCAGCACGAAGGCGATCGCCAGCGTCGTGACGATGCCGACGCGGTCTTGCCGGATCGGGAAAATCTGGCTGTCGGCGACATAGGTGGTCTTGAATTGTCCGGCTTCACGGTAAAACATGGATTCTTCTCCTGATCAATCTGCTGCGGCTTTGCGGTGGTCTGCACGCATCGGGTCACGGTGATTGATGTTGTTCGATCAAATTTCTGCAATTCTTAACTGCTTCTCTTACCCGCTTTTCTTAACGGTTCGTCTTAACTGTTCTTCTTAATGGTTCTTCTTAATGGTTCTTCTTAATGGTTCTTCTTAACGGTTCGTCTTAACTGTTCTTCTTAAGTGTTCTTCTTAACTGCTGGAAAGCCGACATTTTTCCAGCCACCCTTAACTCTGTCGTCCCAGCGAACGCTGGGACCCAGTGGCTTTCGTCGCATGCTACGGTCTTCGTTCTTGCTACCAAGCCGGGGGTGGCCCGGCGGCCACTTACTTTTCTTTGCTTCGCCAAAGAAAAGTAAGCAAAAGAAAGGCGACCGCGCAGACTTGCCCTTCGGGTGCCCGTTTGCGCGCCGCAAAAAATGGGAAATGTCCGAAACTCGCCTTCGGCTCAAACAACGGACATTTCTGATCCATTTTCTGCGGCGCGCAAACGGCAGCGTCTCAAGCGGCTTTTACGGCAAAGTCAAAAGCAAATTCAAAAACACGTTCAACAACAGATTCAACCACCCGCACTACCAGTTACTGGTCACCAAGAATTCGGGAAAAAAACGCTGAGGCACCGCCCCAGCGCCAAAGACGCCGCCTTCGCGGGTCCCCGCAAAAATGAAATGTAAAGACCGAAGCTGCTTTGCACTTCCATTCTGCGGCAGCGTCCAACGGATCAAACCAGGTTTCTGCTGCAATTCATTACACGCGGTCGATATGCTTTTCGCCGAACAAGCCTTCCGGCCTTACCAACAAGAACAACAACGCAAACACATACGGGAACCAGCCTTCGATGCCGCCGAAGTTGCCGCCGAACAGGTCCTGCATCACCGGCGGGATATAGATTTCGGCCAGCTTTTCGGACGCGCCGATGATCAGGCCGCCGACGATCGCGCCCGGCACCGAGGTAAAACCGCCCAGTATCAATACCGGCAGCGCCTTCAGTGCGGTCATGGTCAGCGCGAACTGGACGCCGTTGCGCGAACCCCACAGCAGGCCGGCGACCAGCGCGACGAAGCCGGCCACGCCCCAGACGATGGCCCAGATGTGCTGCAGCGGGATACCGAGCGATAGCGCGGCCTGGTGATCATCGGCCACCGCACGCAAGGCGCGGCCGACCTTGGTCTTTTGGAAAAACAGTGCCAGCAAGGTGACCAGCACGATCACGGTGCCGGACGCAAACAGATCGAACTTGGAGATGCCGATGCCGATCTTGTCCATGATCGCCATGATCGGCTCGTCGACGATGCCCAGATTGATCGGGCGCACCGCGTTGCCGAACAGCAGCGGGCCCAGGCCTTCGAGAAAAAACGCGAGGCCGATGGTCGCCATGAACAAGGTGATCGGCGGCTGATTGACCAGCTTGCGCAGCACGAAGCGCTCGGTGGCCAGTCCGACCACCAGCATCACGCCGAACGCGCCGACGATCGCGGCCCACATCGGCAGGCCCTGGTCCATCAGGCCGACCACCGCCAGCGCGGCAAAGTACACCATCGCGCCCTGGGCAAAATTGAACACGCCGGACGCCTTGTAGATCAGCACGAAGCCGAGCGCGACCAGCGAATACATCAGGCCGGACAGCAGGCCGGTGATCGCGATTTCGAAAAAGAATTGCATGTTACTGACTCCTCGCGTAAAGCGACTAACTAATTCCCTCCCCTTCAAGGGGAGGGGTAGGGTGGGGATGGGTTGCTTGCGCATACGGCAGTCGCTCAACGGAAACCCATCCCCCACCCGGTCATTCCACTGCGCCGCTTGCAAGCGGCTTAGATATTTGTGGCGCAAAGCATGCTTTGCGAAACCCCACAAATCTCCCCTTGAAGAGGGAGGAGAAAATCAATGCGTTGTCCCCAGATAAGCCTTGATCACCTCGGGATTGTTTTTGACCTCATCCGGCGTGCCGTCACCGATCTTCTTGCCGTAATCGAGCACCACCACGCGGTCCGAGATATCCATCACCACCCCCATGTCGTGCTCGATCAGCACGATGGTGGTGCCGAACTGGTCGTTGACGTCGAGGATGAAACGGCACATGTCCTGTTTCTCTTCGACGTTCATGCCGGCCATCGGCTCGTCCAGCAGCAGCATGCTCGGTTCGGCCGCCAACGCGCGCGCCAGCTCGACCCGTTTCTGCAGGCCATACGGCAGGCGTCCGACCGGGGTCTTGCGGATGTGCTGGATTTCGAGGAAGTCGATCACCTGCTCGACCTTGGCGCGATGTGCGACTTCTTCATTGCGCGCCGGACCCCACCACAGCGCATTGGCCAGCACGCTGGAACGCATCTTGGTATTGCGGCCGGTCATGATGTTATCGAGCACAGTCATGCCCTTGAATAGCGCGATGTTCTGGAAGGTGCGCGCGATGCCTTGGCGCGCGGCCTTGGTCGGATTCATCTCGCGCCGCTTCTCGCCGTGGAACACGATGTTGCCGTGCTGCGGGTGATACACGCCGTTGATCACGTTCAGCATCGAGCTCTTGCCGGCACCATTCGGCCCGATGATCGCGCGGATCTCGTGCTGGCGCACATTGAAGGAAATATCGGTCAGCGCCTTGACCCCGCCGAACGCCAGCGAGATGTTCTGCAGGTCGAGGATCACATCACCGATTTGTCGAGTGTCAGCCATAAATTCTTTGAATTATTGCCAGTATTGTGAAAGTGTCCAATATTTCATTACGGAATTCGGCGCCGATGTGATGAGTATCTGCGGTATCTGCGCCGCAAGCGGTTCCGGAACAGCGCTCGCCGGTGCCGCCCATTCCTTCACCACGCGGCGGTCGACAATCCTGGCCCGTCATGCGGCGTGCCGGACCGCGGCAAAGGTTTTCGCCTCGCGTATCTTCAGGTCCGCGCTGACCATGCCTTGCCGTCCGTCCTCAAACTTGACCAGGGTCTCGATGTACTGGGAACGCTTGCCGCTGTACAGCGCTTCGATCAGCGCCGCGTATTTGTCGGCGATGAACGGTCGGCGGACCTTGCGGGTGCGGGTCAGTTCATCGTCGTCCGGATCCAGCTCCTTGTGCAGCACCAGGAAGCGGTGGATCTGGGTGCCGCCCATCAGCGCTTCGCTGGCCAGATCGGCGTTGACCTTTTCGATGCACTCGGCCACCAGCTCGCCGGTCTCTTCCTTGCCGGCCAGGTCGGTGTAGCCCGAATACGCGATGCCGCGCCGCTCGGCCCAGTTGCCGACCGCCCCGATATCGATATTGATGAAGGCGCACACCTCGTTGCGACCATTGCCATACGCGACCGCTTCCTTGATGAAGGGGAAGAACTTCAGCTTGTTTTCAATATAGTTCGGCGCGAACATGTCGCCGCTGACCAGCTTGCCAACATCGGCCGCGCGGTCGATGATCCGCAGATGGCCTTCGCTGTCGAAGATGCCGGCGTCGCCGGTATGGAAATAGCCGTTGGCATCGATCACTTCGGCAGTGGCATCGGGACGCTTGTAATACTCTGTCAGCATCGCGGGCGACCTCACCAGCACTTCGCCGTTGTCGGCCAGCTTGACCTCGACCCCCGGCGCCGGTGGTCCGACGCTGTCGAACTTGATGTGGCCGTCCGGCTGCAGGCAGACATAGGCGCAGGTTTCGGTGGCGCCGTAGAACTGCTTCAGGTTGATGCCGATCGAGCGGTAAAAACGGAACAGATCGGGCCCGATCGCGGCGCCGGCGGTGTAGGCCACGCGCACCCGCGACAGGCCGAGCACGTTCTTCAATGGTCCGAACACGCACAACTGGCCGAGCCGGTATTGCAGGCGATCGATCAGCCCGACCGGCTTGCCGTCGAGGATGTCGGCGCCGACCCGCCGCGCCACCTCCATATAGTGGCGGAACATGTTGCGTTTCAGGCGGCCGGCGTCCTCCATCCGGATCATCACGGTCGTCAGGATATTCTCGAACACTCGCGGCGGGGCGAAATAATAGGTCGGTCCGATCTCGCGCAGGTCGGTCATCACGGTGTCGCCGGACTCCGGGCAGTTGACGGTGAAGCCCGCCACCAGCGCCTGCGCGTACGAGAACAGGTTGTCACCGACCCAGGCCATCGGCAGATAGGACAGGATGTCTTCGTGGTCAGTCAGATGGTCGAAGCCGACGCAGCCGGTGGCCGCCGCGATCAGGGCCGCGTGCGACTGGCACACGCCTTTGGGTTTGCCGGTGGTGCCGGAGGTATACAAGATGACGGCGGTATCGGCCGGCCGGCCGGCATTGACCTGCTGCATGAAGAAATCGGGATGGGCGCGGTCGTAGGCGCGGCCGATTTCCTGCAGGCTGGCGTAGGAGTTCAGCTCCGGCTGCTGGTAATGGCGCATGCCGCGCTCATCGTCATAGGTGATGTGTGCGATGCCGGGGTAGAGTGCCTTCAGCTCGAACAGCTTGTCGACCTGTTCCTGATCCTCGACCACCGCGAACGCCACTTCGGCATTGCTGAGCACGAAAGCCATGTCGGCCGCCGGTGCGTCCTGATATAAAGGCACCGCCACGCCGCCCAGGCATTGCGCCGCCATCATCGCCCAGTACAGCCGCGGCCGGTTGTCGCCGATGATCGCCAGATTCATGCCGCGCTGGAAGCCCTGCGCCGCCAGCCCGCAGGCCAGCGCGCGCACTTCGTCATTCACCTGGGCCCAGCTCCAGCTCTGCCAGATGCCGAGATCCTTTTCGCGAAACGCCGGGCGCTGCGGGCGCGTCTGCGCGTGTTGCAGCAGCAATCTGGGGAAGGTCTGCGCCGCGCTAGCTTGTGTCGTCTCCACAATCATCCAACCTTTAGGTGATAGGTGATGGTTCTGATTTTCTTATTATGGTTTCTTATTGTCAGCCAGGTGCACTTAGTCTGCGCTAAGTATGGCTTGCGATCGGTGCTGAAGGTCAGACTGCTGGCCTGTGTACTAGCGTAATGCTTTTTACACCGATCAGCTGTTGTGGATGATACTAGTGCGTCCGGTCCTTAACTTCTGTCATCGTAAGGACAATTGATCAATTATCGATATTGCGCCGCACCATGCCAACCACCCATTCCAATTTCATTGACATGCTGCGCCAGACCATCTGGGCGCAGACGCTGACACCGGTCCAGATGCAAAGGGTGGAAGCCGATATCGCCGAGCAAATCGTGCAGGAAGGTGGATTCGTCTGCCGCAAAGGCGAGGAGGTCGACGCCTGGCTGGGCGTGATCGACGGTCTGGTCAAGATCAATAATCTATCGCCGGAAGGCAAGTCGGTGACCTTCACCGGCGTGCCGACCGGCGGCTGGTTCGGCGAGGGATCCTTACTCAAGAACGAGCTGCGCAAATACGACGTGATCGCGCTGCGCGACAGCCGCATCGCCCGCATGCCGCGCGCCACCTTCATGTGGCTGCTCGACACCAGCCTGCCGTTCACGCGATTCTTGTTGATGCAGCTCAACGAACGCCTCGGCCAGTTCATCGCCACCGTCGAATTCCATCGCCTGCTCGACGTCGATGCGCGCGTCGCCAGCTGCCTGGCCGGCCTGTTCAACGCCCACCTGTATCCGGGCAATGGCATGCATCTGAAGATATCCCAGGAAGAAGTCGGCTACCTGTCCGGCACCTCACGCCAGCGCGCCAACCAGGCGCTGCAAGTGCTGGAGAAGGAAGGCTTGCTGAAGCTCGACTATGGCGGCATCACGATTCTCGATCTGGATGGCTTGCGGCAGTTCCGTGCCTGACCGCGGTTGCCGATTAGCCCACGCTCAAAGTCCGGTTCTTCGTTCGGACTGAGTAGCCGCTGGCGTATCGAAGCCGGTCTCCGGTCTCCGGACGCCGTGCAAATTGCCGGCGTGGTCGCTGCGTTGCACGCGGCAACCGGTCTGGCGAGCGCGGCACGAGCATTTCCCCGCCCGGAACGCAATAATATACTGGCCCCTGTATTTTAATTCCCGCAATGAAATAGGGCGCAATTGGCCGATTTTTGCCAATACTCCCACCAAAGCCAAAATCGCCGGCGGCGTCCCACGATCCCGTCGCTGCGCTGTATGATGTCACTTTGCCCAGACTACCGTCCTGGCAAACCCAATCATCCCGATCAACCACCCTCCGATCTATGGACACTCTGACTAACCACCTCGCCACCATTCGTTCCCGCATTCAACTGCTGCGCACTGCGATGCAGCGCCAGCAAATCGACGCCTATATCGTGCCGTCGGCCGACCCGCATCTTTCGGAATACCTGCCGGGGCGCTGGAAGGGGCGGCAATGGTTGTCCGGCTTCAATGGCTCGGTCGGCACCCTGATCGTGACCGCCGATTCCGCCGGTCTGTGGGCCGACAGTCGCTATTGGTCGCAAGCGGAGGCCGAACTGGCCGGTACCGGCATCGTGCTGATGAAGATCGCCGCCAATGTGCCGCAGCATATTGACTGGCTGGCCGCCAACATGAAGCCCGGCCAGACCGTGGCCGCCGATGGCGCGGTGCTTGGCTTGGCCGGCGCGCGCCTGTTGCAGCAGGCACTGGACGCCGCCGGCGTGCACTTGCGCACCGATGCCGATTTGCTGACCGAGATCTGGCCGGAGCGGCCCACGCTGCCGACACCAAAGATCTATGAACACGTGGCGCCGCATGCCACCGTCAGCCGCGCCGCCAAGCTGGCCAGCCTGCGCGACGCGATGCGCGCCCATGGCGCCGGCTGGCATTTCATGTCGACGCTGGACGATATCGGCTACCTGTTCAACCTGCGCGGCGCCGACGTCAATTTCAACCCGGTGTTTGTCGCGCATGCACTGGTCGGACCGCAGCGCGCCACCTTGTTCGTGGCCGAGGGCAAGGTGCCGGATGCGTTGCGCGCGATTCTGGCGGCCGATGGCGTCGACCTGGCGCCGTATGCAGAAGCGGCGCAAGGGCTGGCGGCGTTGTCGGCCGGTGTCACGCTGCTGCTCGATCCGCGCCGCGTCACGCTCGGCTTGCGCCAGGCAGTGCCGGCCGCGGTCAAGGTGGTGGAGGCGATCAATCCGACCACCTTCGCCAAATCGAAGAAGAATGACGCCGAGGTGGCCCATGTACGCGCCGCGATGGAGCAGGACGGCGCCGCACTGTGCGAATTTTTCGCGTGGCTGCAGCAGGCGCTCGATGGCAAGCAGGAAACCGTCACCGAGCTGACCATCGATGAAAAAATCAGCGCCGCGCGGGCTCGCCGCCCCGGCTTCGTCTGCCCCAGTTTTGGCACCATCGCCGGCTTCAATGCCAACGGTGCGCTGCCGCATTACCATGCGACTGCCGAGGCGCACGCCACCATCGCAGGCGACGGCTTGCTGCTGATCGACTCCGGCGGCCAATATCTGGGCGGCACCACCGACATCACGCGCGTGATGCCGGTCGGCAGCCCGTCGGCAGCGCAGAAGCGCGACTTCACGCTGGTGCTGAAGGGCATGATGGCGCTGTCGGCGACGCATTTTCCGCGCGGCACCAAGGGCCCGATGCTGGACGCGATCGCGCGCGCGCCGATCTGGGCCGCCGGCATCGATTACGGCCACGGCACCGGCCACGGCGTCGGCTACTTCATGAACGTGCACGAAGGCCCGCAGGTGATCGCCGCCAGCGCGATGCCGGAAGCGCACACCGCGATGGAGCCGGGCATGATCACGTCGATCGAGCCGGGTATCTACCGGCCCGGCCGCTGGGGCGTGCGGATCGAAAACCTGGTGCTGAACCAGCCTGCCGAGAGCACCGAATTCGGCGAATTCCTGCGCTTCGAGACACTGACGCTGTGCCCGATCGACACCCGCTGCGTCGACCTGACCCTGCTGCGGCCGGACGAGATCGTCTGGCTCAACCAGTACCATGCGACGGTGCGCGAGCGGCTGCTGCCGCATGTCAGCGGCGACGCCAAGGCGTGGCTGGAACAACGCACCGAGGCGCTGTAAGAGGAGCGTGACCGCGCGCGACGGATTTGCGACGGGGTTAGGCAGGCTGTAACCGTTCAGTCCGCAGTGGTGGGTTGAATGAATGATGCACAAAAGGCTGTTCGTCCGGAGTAGGTCGGGTCGCCCTGAGCAGGTCCGTTCGCCCTCAGTAAGTCCGTCCGCCCTGAGTAGGTCCGTCCGCCCTGAGTAGCGAAGCGTATCGAAGGGAGCGTTTTGAAGGGAGCATATCGAAGGATTGCTCGGGTCGGCAGACCCTTCGATACGCCCTTCGGGCTACTCAGGGCGAACGGGTCTGCTGCCTGCAACTGGCACTGCGGACCATAGCGGGCTGAACAGTTACGTCAGGGTTTGCCTTATTACGCAGTAACAACCAACAGGAGGTCCGATGATCATCCCAGCATGGCAGGCGGTACTCGATTTCTGGTTTCTGCCGGCCGGCAACCTCGGCCACGGCAGCGCGCGTCCGGAATGGTTCCGCAAGAACAAGGTCTTCGACGGCGAAATCCGCAGCCGCTTCCACGACATGATCGAGGCGGCGCTGACGGCGCCTGAACCTGATCTGACTTCGAACCCGCTGGCCACGCTGGCGCGCATCCTGTTGCTCGACCAATTGTCCCGCAACGCCTATCGCGACACGCCGCGTGCGTTCGCGGGCGACGCGCTGGCGGTGGTGGCGGCGCAGGCGCTGGTGGCCAGCGGCGCGCATCTGCAGCTGGCGCCGATCCAGCGCTGGTTCGTCTACATGCCGTTCGAGCACGCCGAAGACCGCGCGCTGCAGCAGCAGGCGGTCGCGCTGTTTACCGCGCTGCACGGGCATACTGAGCAGGACGACCAATTCGCCGGCCCGCTCGATTACGCGATCCGGCATCGCGACGTGGTGCAGCGCTTCGGCCGCTTCCCGCACCGCAACGCGGTGCTGGGCCGCGTATCGACGCCGGAAGAAGATGCCTTTCTGCGCTTGCCGGGTTCCGGTTTTTAGTTAGGACTTCCGCAAACTTATCCAGCTAAAAAATACCGTTCGTGCTGAGTAGCCCTTTAGGGCGTATCGAAGCATACCCAGACCTCGGCGAGCTTTCGATACGGTGCTGCGCCCCTACTCAGGGCGAACGGATAAGCGATATTTTTCTTGTTAGCGTAAGTACTACCAGTATTGAATTATCACCGAGCCTGAAAGAGCGTAGATGGGCGACACCAAGCAATCAAGTCTGAATATCGTCGGCGGCGGCCATGTCGGCAAGGTGCTGGGGCGCCAGTTCGCGGCCGCTGGCGCGTTCCGGATTCAGGATGTCTGCAATCGCACGCTGGCCAGCGCGCAGGACGCGGTCGACTTCATCGGCAGCGGCCGCGCGGTGGCCACCCTCGCGCAGATGCGGCCGGCCGGCGTCACCATGCTGGCCGTGCCGGACGACCAGATCGTCGCCGGCTGTGCCCAGCTGGTGCAAGCCGGATTGCTTGGCGCGGGCAGCATCGTATTTCATTGCAGCGGCGCGCTGTCGTCCCATGATCTGGCCGCCGCGCGCGAACCCGGCGCGGTGCTGGCCAGCGTGCATCCGGTGCGCAGTTTTGCCGATGTCGCGCAGGTCGCCGCGCAGTTCGCCGGCACCTTTTGCAGCGTCGAAGGCGACGCGCCGGCGGTCGACGCGTTGCGCGCGGCGCTCGAGCGCAGCGGCGCGCAGGTGATCGCGATCGACACCAGTGCCAAGACGCTGTACCACGCGGCGTCAGTGTTTGCCTGCAATTATCTGGTCAGTTTGATGGATGTCGCGCTGCGCACCTATGCGGCGGCCGGCATCCCCGACGACGCGGCGCGCCAGCTGGCACAGCCGCTGGTGACCGAAACCGTCGCCAACGTTTTCCGGCTCGGCCCGGCCCAGGCTTTGAGCGGCCCGATCGCGCGCGGCGACTGGGCCACGGTCGCCAAACAGCAGCGCGCGGTCGACAGCTGGGATCCGCAAGCGGGCGCGCTATACGAGCTGATGGCCGAGCTGACCGCGGAACTGGCGCGGCGCAAAGCGGGCTTGGCCGGCGGGGGCGCCTGATCGGCCACACGATCGGCCGCCTGATCGACCGCGTCGGAATCCGTAGCACCCACCTTGTTGTTAGGCTTTCTTTTTAACCAAAACTTGGAGTGTATTCATGCACATAGCCATCCTGACATTCGACGGATTCAACGAACTGGATTCATTAATTGCCTATGGAATGTTGAGCCGAATTTCATTGCTCGGTGATGCCAATTGGAAGGTAAGTATTTCCAGTCCAACTGCACGCGTAACGTCAATGAACGGGTTGACAATCGACGCGCACATCAACCTGAAAGACGCGAATAAGGCGGATGCCGTATTGATAGGCAGCGGAATGAAAACACGTGAAGTCGCCAATGATTCATCCATCCTGAGTCAACTACAGCTCAATCCGGAAAGGCAGCTAATAGCGGCGCAGTGCTCCGGAACATTTTTGCTCGCTAAGCTTGGGCTCATAGGCCAAACTCCAGCATGCACAGACTCATCCAGCAAGCCTTGGGTGCAGGCTGCTGGGGTAAATATCTTGAATCAAGCGTTTTTTGCGCACGGCAATCTAGCAACCGCAGGGGGATGTTTATCCGCTCAATACATTTCCGCATGGATGATTGCCCGATTGAAGGGATTGGCAGAAGCCAAGGAGGCGCTGCATTATTTCTCTCCCGTGGGCGAAAAAGATGAGTACGTTGCGCGCGCACTTTCACACCTAAAGGCGAATCTATTGGAACAGTCAGTGGCGCCAGAAACTTCACGCGCATAGTAAGGCAAGAGAAATTTTTCCTATGTCACAGGCGCAAGCGTCATTCACCAGCCAAAAGGGCATTCCAGGGGATGCGTACGGCACCCCTGAATTCCGACGATAAAACTTCAGGAGATACCAATGAAAAAGCTGATTGCCATGCTAACTCTGTTCGGCGCGGTGTTCGCCACCGCCGCCGTCGGCGCCACCAACCTGCCGTACGATGAAAAGGCCGACGCCAACGCCGACCTGAAGCAGGCCTTGAGTCAGGCCAAGAGCAGCAACAAGAAGGTGCTGGTGGTGTTCGGCGCCAACTGGTGCCCCGATTGTCGCGAACTCGACAAGGCGCTGCACGGCAAGAGCGCCGCGCTGATCGACGGCAAGTTCATCGTGGTCAAAGTCGACGTCGGTCAGTTCGACAAGAACCTGGAGCTCGCCAAGTCCTATGGCAACCCGATCAAGAAGGGCATCCCGGCCGCCGTGCTGCTGACGTCCGACAATCAGGTGCTATACGCCAGCAAGGGTGGCGAATTGTCCGACGCGCGCCATATGGGCGACAACGGCGTGTATGACTTCTTCAATCAGGTGCTGAACAAGCACTGATCGCGGCAGCGCGGGCCACCGTCGCCGGTCGTCCGCGCGCCGGGATTTGATAATATACTCCCATGTTAGTCATTTCATTCCGCAAATAAATAAAGCAGAATATGCATATACTCGCCATCTTGTTAGGATTTACGCAGAGCATTATTAAAACTACCGTGTCATTCCCGCGAACGCGGGAATCCAGTGTCTTCCGTTGATCAACCAACGACGCTGGGTTCCCCCTTGCAGGGCGCATCTGCGCTTGCAAGCGCAGACCGTTCCGCAGGCGGACAGCAAACTGTCCGAATTCCCTGCTACACCTTTCGCAGGAACGACAACACAGTTTGCGATTTTTCGTTGTTTTTGCGTAAGTCCTGATTGTATGACGATCCAATTCCATCTCAAACAAGCGAGCCAACCATGATCGATCTGCGCAGCGATACCGTGACCCTCCCAAGCGCCGCGATGCGGGCCGCCATGCACGACGCGCCGCTCGGCGACGATGTGTACGGTGAAGATCCGACCGTCAACCGTCTGCAGCAAGTCGTGGCCGAACGCTGCGGCTTCGAGGCCGCGTTATTTGTGCCGACCGGGACCCAGAGCAACCTGATCGCGCTGATGACGCATTGCCAGCGCGGCGACGAATACATCGCCGGCCAGGATGCGCATACCTATCGCTACGAAGGCGGCGGCGCGGCGGTGCTCGGCAGCATACAGCCGCAACCGCTGAGCAATCAGCCTGACGGCAGCATCGCGCTGGCCGATATCGAGGCCGCGATCAAGCCGGACGACATCCATTTCGCGCGCACCCGTTTGATTGCGCTGGAAAATACCATCGGCGGCAAGGTGCTGCCGCCCGGCTATGTGACCGAGGTGGCGCGACTGGTGACCAAATACGGACTGGCCCTGCATCTGGATGGCGCGCGCGTGTTCAACGCGGCGGTCAAGCTGGGCCTGACGCCGCAGCAAGTCTGCGCCGAATTCGACTCGGTCTCGGTGTGCCTGTCGAAAGGGCTCGGCACGCCGGCCGGCTCGGTACTGTGCGGCGATCAAAGCTTCATCGAGCGCGCCAAACGCTGGCGCAAGATGCTCGGCGGCGGCATGCGCCAGGCCGGCGTGCTGGCCGCGGCCGGACTGTATGCGCTGGAACACAATGTCGAGCGGCTGGCCGACGACCACCAGCATGCGGCGCAACTGGCGGCCGGCCTCGGCGCGATCGAACAGCTGCAGGTCGAGCCGGTGCAAACCAATATCGTGTATGTCCACGTGCCGCAGGCGCACACCGCCGCCCTCGAAGCACACCTGACAGCGCACGGCGTGGTCGCGCAGATCCGGCCCAGGACCCGGCTGGTGACCCATCTGGACGTGTCGGCGGCGCAGATCGGTGACGCACTGGCGGCCTTCCAGGAATTTTTTGCGCGCGCCTGATTCCGCTATTCTGATGCATCGATTCGACTAAGCGAGTCGCCGCACCGATTCAACCATTCGATTCAAATACTAACAAGGGGATGACGATGCAATGGACTGCCTGGACCACGCTGGCTGTGCTGGCGGTATACCTGTGGGTGATATTCAATGCCGGCCGCGCCCGTGAGCACCACAAGGTAGCGGCGCCGTCGATGGACGGTCCGCTCGCATTCCAGAGCGCGCAACGGGTGCACGCCAATACGGTCGAGCAGCTGGTGATGCTGTTGCCGGCACTGTGGCTGTGCGCGTATTTTCTCGGCGACCGCTGGGCTGCCGCGGGTGGGGCGCTGTGGATCGTCGGCCGCGTCATGTATGCGCTCGGTTACTACCAGGACCCGAGCAAGCGCGGCGCCGGTTTCGGCATCAATTTGCTGGCGGTCGTGGCACTGATGCTCGGTACCGCAGTGGGTTTGATGTTGCATTGACTGGGCGGCCACGCTGAGCCAGCGGACGCCGCCGTCCGCTGCGCGCTGGTACGACGCCAGACTCCGTCGCAAGACCGTAGTCGATTGCATGAAGATCGTTGCTGGCTAATGCTGTTAGCCCCTTCCCCCATGCAGGGGGAAGGTTGGGATGGGGGTAGGGCGGTCAATCGACAACGTGCTTCATTCATCGACCGCACTACCCCTACTTCCAGGAGTATCCGCTTGCCTGACCCCGCTGCTGTCTGCAGCGGCGATCCAATCGATCAAAAATTACAGGCTGATCGGCTTGTAGCGGATCCGATGCGGCTTCGCACCTTCCTCGCCCAGACGCCTCTTCTTGTCGGCTTCGTATTCCTGATAATTGCCGTCGAAGAAAGCAACCTGCGAATTGCCTTCGAACGCCAGGATATGCGTCGCGATCCGGTCCAGGAACCAGCGATCATGCGAGATCACCATCACGCTGCCGGCAAACTCCAGCAGCGCATCTTCCAGCGCGCGCAGGGTTTCGACGTCCAGATCGTTGGACGGCTCATCGAGCAGCAGCACATTGCCGCCCTGCAGCAAGGTCTTGGCCAGATGCAAGCGCCCGCGCTCGCCGCCGGACAGGTTGCCGACCATCTTCTGCTGGTCGCCGCCCTTGAAGTTGAAGCGGCCGAGATAGGCGCGCGACGGCATCTGGAAGCGGCCGACGGTCAGCATGTCGGCGCCGGCGCAGACATCGTCGAACACGGTCTTGTTGTCGGCCAGCGAGTCGCGCGACTGGTCAACGATGGAAATCCGCGCGGTCGAACCGATCACGACCTCGCCACTGTCGGGCTGTTCCTTGCCGGTGATCATCTTGAACAGCGTCGATTTACCGGCACCGTTAGGGCCGATGATGCCGACGATCGCACCGGCCGGAATCCGGAAATTCAGGTTGTCGATCAGCAGCCGGTCGCCGAAAGCCTTCGACACATTCTTGAACTCGATCACTTCATTGCCGAGCCGCTCGGCCACCGGGATGAAGATCTCCTGGGTCTCGTTGCGCTTCTGGTATTCATGCTCGGACAATTCGTTGAAACGCGCCAGCCGCGCCTTGCTCTTGGCTTGGCGCGCCTTCGGATTCTGGCGCGACCACTCCAGCTCCCGTTGCAGCGATTTCTGATGCGCCGATTCGGTTGCCTCTTCCAGCTTCAGGCGGGCCTGTTTCTGATCCAGCCACGAGCTGTAATTGCCCTTCCACGGAATCCCGGCGCCGCGGTCCAGCTCCAGAATCCACTCCGCCGCGTTGTCGAGGAAGTAACGATCGTGGGTGATCGCGACCACGGTGCCGGGGAAGCGCAGCAGGAACTGCTCCAGCCATTCGACCGATTCGGCATCCAGATGGTTGGTCGGCTCGTCCAGCAGCAGCATGTCGGGTTTCGACAGCAACAGGCGACACAGCGCGACGCGGCGCTTTTCGCCACCCGACAACACGCCGATCCTGGCATCCCACGGCGGCAGCCGCAGCGCATCGGCCGCCATTTCCAGCTGCAGCTCCAGATTGCCGCCGTCGGACGCTGCGATGATCTCCTCCAGCCGCCCCTGTTCCGCCGCCAGCGCATCGAAGTCGGCATCCGGGTCCGCATAGGCGACATACACCGCGTCGAGCTTGGCACGCGCCTCGAACACTTCGCCCAGCCCGCCTTCCACCGCCTGGCGCACGGTCTGCTCCGGATCGAGCTGCGGTTCCTGCGGCAGATGGCCGATATTCAGCCCCGGCATCGGCACCGCATCGCCGATGATGTCGGTGTCAATGCCGGCCATGATCTTCAGCAAGGTCGATTTACCCGACCCGTTCAGGCCCAGCACGCCGATCTTGGCGCCGGGGAAGAAGGACAACGAAATGTCTTTAAGAATCTGGCGCTTGGGCGGCACGATCTTGCCCACGCGGTTCATGGTGTATACGTAATTGGCCATAGTCGGTGCGGTATGTTGAATGCGATGGAGAACCTGCAAGGATAACCGATGGCGGCCCGGCCGGCATAGAAAGGCGCTGCCGATTTGGCATTCAACTAACCGCGCCGAGCGGGCGGGCCACAATTTTTGCAAGAACCTTTTGACGGAAGCGCCCGGCGCCACATATAATGCGGCCTCTTTTCCCTGATAGCTCAGTTGGTAGAGCGACGGACTGTTAATCCGCAGGTCCCTGGTTCGAGTCCAGGTCGGGGAGCCAGAACATCTGTAGTAGAAAATCAAGCACTTACGAGAAATCGGAGTGCTTTTTTTTCGTCTACGGCTCCCCAAAAGGATACAAAAACGAGCCTTTACCGGAAATCTGCCGGAAGGCAAAAATCCGGACCAAGCGCTTTATCAACGATTGGCGGAACTGGCATGGCATACATCAAGGAACGTGGCGCGTATTGCTTATTAAATTCCGGCAACGCACAGTGTTCAGATGTTTTTCATTGCCAGGGAATAGAAACCAGCAAAAAAGATTATTATGAAAATATACGTCCCAGTAAAATCTGCGTTGCAAGAGCAATACTGTTAATAATCGATGATTTGACGTGATCCAATGGATCAGAGATGCCGCCAAAGACAAGTTTTGAAAGATGCAAGTGTTGAATCCTGAAATTCTAAAATGGGCACGGGAAACTGCGGGGTTAAACCTGGAGGATGCCGCTCATGCGCTTGGCATGACTGCAGCCGGGCGTCTTGCTGCTTTAGAAGCAGGCAAAGAAGTGCCATCCCGTGCAGTTTTACTGAAAATGTCCAAGCAATACAGGCGGTCTCTGCTGACTTTTTACCTTCCCACACCCCCGAAAAAAGGGGATAGAGGACAGGATTTTAGAACCGTTACACCTGATCGTTCCGTAGCGTCGGATGCCCTTCTTGACGCCCTTATTCGCGATCTGCGCGCGCGACAAAGTCTTGTTCACTCCACTCTGGAAGACGAAGAAGTCGAGCCTCTCGCATTTATCGGTTCAACAAAAATGGCTGATGGGATCACTGCGACGTTGCGGTCAATTCAGGATGCGTTGCAGCTCAATCTTGCTGACTTCAGGGCGCAAAAAAAAGCGGAAGATGCCTTTTCATTGTTGCGTGAGCGTGCAGAGGCGGTCGGCATTTTTGTTCTTTTGATTGGAAATCTCGGTAGTCATCACTCGGCCATACCTGTTGAAACTTTTCGAGGTTTTGCAATTGCCGACCCAATTGCACCGTTCGTTGTCATTAACGATCAAGATGCGAAAACTGCATGGTCGTTCACCCTGCTACATGAAATAGCCCATTTATGTCTCGGAACCACTGGAGTCAGTGGCGCGCTGTCGGACGTGGCCATTGAACAGTTTTGCAATGATGTTGCAGGCGAGTTTTTACTTCCCAAGACCGAGCTCGGCAAGATCAAGCTCGATGCCAGTTGGGGCCTGGACGCCTCTATAGAAGCCATTTCACAATTTGCTGAAGATAGAAATTTAAGCAGGTCCATGGTGGCCTACAAGCTCTATAGAACAGGTTTCATTTCTTGGAATAATTGGCACGCATTGGACTCGAAGCTTCGGGAAATGTGGGCGCAAGAAAAAGCGAAAATTAAGGCGAAGCCCAAGACTAGTGATTCTGGCCCTAGCTATTACGTTGTGCGTCGTCATCGTCTGGGAAAAGCAATGCTGGAGTTTGCAAGCCGCACGGTCAGTTCAGGAGTTTTATCACCTGTTAAAGCCGCCAAAATTCTCGGAGTAAAGCCAAGAAGTGTTCATCCGTTATTGGTAGACGTTTTCCGCTCTGGTCTTAGGGCCAGTGCCGGAGGAAATGTTTAATGCTGTATTTACTAGATGCGAGCGTTTTGATAACAGCGAACAATTCTTATTATCCTGTCGATCAAATTCCTGAATATTGGGAATGGCTTCTGCACATGGGTCAGTCCGGACGCGTAAAAATTCCGTTGGAAATTTTTGAAGAAATAAAGGATGGCCCCAAGGATGCGGAAAAGGATTTGCTGTTTTCCTGGATACAGCAGGACGAAAGCAAAAAAGCCCTTATTCTTGATGAGCAGGTTGATATTGCTAATGTTCAGACCGTTGTCATTACTGGCTATGGAGCTGATTTAACCGATGATGAAGTTGAGCAGATAGGCCGAGATCCGTTTTTGGTTGCGCATGCGATGACACACAAAGAAGACAGATGCGTCGTGACTGTCGAAGTGTCCAAGCCATCCAAAAAAAGACACAACCGCCATCTGCCCGATGTATGCAAAGAGGTCGGCGTGCATTGGTGCGACCCGTTTGTCCTCAATCGAGATTTAGGCTTCCGCACAAACTGGAAAAAGAGAGCCTAGTTGGGGTCAGGGGAGCAACGGAACAGCGAACTGACTTAAATGCGGGATCGCGTGCTTTGTTTTCCGTTTTCTGATGCCGCGTTCGCGTAAATAGCGCGCATCGTGGGGGTACAGATGACCGGAATCCGCCTTTCGCGCAGCCACTTTTTTTCCTCTCTATCCAAATGATCAAAATGTCCCTTCTGGCAATGGGTGATCAGGCAATGCGTGACTGACTCCAGCGCCGAGCTGGCCTCTGGCGGCAGATCGATGACCGGATTGCGCTGCCGTTGGCCATCAAATATGCGCAGCGCCGGCAGCTCCCCCTTTGCCCGCCAACATGGGATCGACCAGTATACGGTAGTCGCCGAACCGCAGAATGATCGCCGCATGTTGCAAAAATGATTCGATTCAGGGGCGCCTCATTTTACAACTGCGCCAGAATCCAGCCAAAAAATGGCGCAGTTTCAAAAACCGCGCCATAATCGCGCCATAACCACATCAAAGCGCGCCAAACAACACCATGCAATCCCCTGATCAATTACTGCAAAGCATACAAAAATCTGCCGAGGCCCCGACCTTGACCGAACTCCTCGCTTTGCATCCAGACGTGCCACGGCGGACCGCACAGCGCTGGATTAGCCAGTTGATCAACCAGCGCCAGCTTTCCGCTGATGGGCAGGGGCGCGCCCGGCGCTATCGTGTGGTCAAGAAGGTCCTCGTCACCATCCCAGGCGCCGAGGACGACGCGTTTCCAAATGCCATCCCGCTGTCTGCAGACAGTCGGGACATCCTCGCCTATATTGACCAGCCGCTGCAAGCACGCAAGCCGGTGGGATACCAACCCGACTTTCTGGATGCGTATCAGCCGAACAAAACCTGGTACCTGCCGGAACCTCTGCGTCGTCAATTAAGAAAAATGGGCGACACCGGGCAAAGCAGCCTGCCTGCCGGCACTTACGGTCACGCCATCCTGAACCGGCTGCTGATCGACCTGTCGTGGGCATCGAGCCATCTGGAAGGCAATACTTATACGCGACTCGATACCCGCGAATTGATCGAACACGGTACGGTCGCGCAAGGCAAGGCCGCCCTTGAAACCCAAATGATTCTGAATCACAAAACCGCAATCGAATTGCTGGTCGAGAACGTGGATTCTGTGAATTTCAACCGCTATACCATTCTCAACCTGCACAGCGCATTGTCAGAAAACTTGCTGCCCAATCCCGCTGACGAGGGCCGCATCCGCCAACACATTGTTGAAATCGGCCACAGCGTGTATCGGCCACTCTCCGTACCCAATCAGATCAGCGAAACGCTGGATGTGTTGCTGGCCAAGGCGACCCGGATCAAGGACCCGTTTGAACAGTCTTTCTTCGTCATGGTGCATCTGCCCTACCTGCAACCGTTCGCCGACATCAACAAGCGGGTGTCACGGCTCGCTGCGAACCTGCCGTTGATCCGGGCCAACCTGTGCCCGCTGACCTTTCTCGATGTGCCGGAACAAGCTTATAGCCGAGCGATCCTGGGTGTGTATGAGCTGACGCGGATTGAACTACTGCGCGATTTGTATGTATGGGCTTACGAGCGCTCGACGCAGGAATATCTGGCCATCAAGCAAGACCTTGCCGAACCGGACCCGGTGCGCCTGGCCTATCGCAAGATGATCAAACAAACGATTCACGACGTCGTGGTGCAACCTGACGAAGAGGCGCTTGCGATCATCGGGCGCAACGTCGTCTTGCATGCAGCCGCATCGGATCGGGAAAATGTTCATGCGCTGATCGTTGAAGAGCTGCGGCGACTGCACGAAGGTGTGCTTGCGCGATACGGATTGCGTCCTTCTGAATTTGCGCACTGGCGCGAAAAGTTGACGAACAAGTCAACACAAAAAAAACGTCAAACGTAGCTTCGAACGCTTCAACTCCAATCCGCGTCAATGCCGTTCTCTTCACACCAGGTTTCGGTGAGCCGGATATGGGCTGCATTCTCAAATGCGAACCAAGCCTCCCGCAGTGATGGGAAATCATACAGAGCATCCCGGAAGCGACGGAACGGTTTGGCGCCCTCGATCGCGTGGGCAAGCCGAGCCGATGCGTTGGGAGCGTCTACCGTAGCAATGAAATCTTCCATGATCCGATATGACTCATGGGAGTCAATCGGCTCGATCCAAAGGTAGCGTGGATCCTCCTCGATGTTTTCCGGAGCGTCGTCAGCGCCGTCGCCGACAAGCAGGATGTTGCCGGTCGCCTTGTCGAGATAGGAACCACCCTGCAACGCTTCAAAACGAAAAGTGAGCGCCTGGATGAGATCGTCGCGGTTGATGGTCAATTTGTGCATAGTGATGGACCTGATGCATTGTTTTAGCGCCGTAACCCTGAGAGCAATCCGCTCAGCGCCTCGGCAAGGCGCTGCACGGTTGCCGGGTCCTGAGATAGGATTTGCCGGTACTGGCATCGGTTTCAGCATTTTCCCGATCAAGAGGTTTCGTGCGCATCGCATCGCTCAACGCCACCTGCCAAGTTCCATCCAAGTAATTTTTCCGACTGTGCGGTCACGCGGGCTGCCGCTGTGCGCCTTCGACACTTATGCAAGTATCTTCTAACTTTCGCAGGTTTCAGATACGCGATAGTTATAATCCTTGCGCTAGGTCGTTGCGGAATCGGGTAGCTGACGGGTGAACAACAAGCAGTCCTACCATTCGGACAGCCGCCAGCTTGAGCACTGCCTTGGTCTCCAGCTCGATCAAGGGAGGGAGTTGGGACAGTTCATGGTAGGGGCGGTCGGCTCGCCAGAGCGGCTGCGCACCTGTCATGGTGGCCAAAGTTGAGTATTGCGACAGGTTTGCAGCATGTGTCGCCGTCGGCGACACGTCGAGATAACGTGTCGCTATTTTTTGATCTCGTCGACGTATCAGCGCACAGCCGAACGAATTGTGACCACATCTGGGTGCGGCTTACCCGTAGAGCCTTTGATTCCGGATTGCGCCGACAGCGTTATTGAGATTGCGCTTAGTGTAAAAATTCCATCGTTTCGCCATCGTAGGGAATACATAGCCGGGAGTCGAGTCCGGCACGTTTTGATGCTGCGGCCAGTTCGTCACGCGTTACGGGGCAATGGCTCAGTGCCTCCATGTGGTTGGCGATCACGATGCCGCGTGAGATCTGCGTCAGTTCAATGACCTCGGGGACGCCCATGATGATTTCTTGGCCGATGTCGAACTGCGCGCCGCCCGCGGGCACGATGCATACGTCCGGTTGATGACGTGAAACAAAATCGCGGATGACCGGCGTCAGGACGGTATCGCCGGATAGATACAGACGTGGTTCCCCTGGAATTTCTATCAGGTAGCCAACGCCGTGTTCCATAAACATGGCGACGAGACCTACGCCATGCGTGCAACGCACGGTTCTGACTGTGCCATTGAAAAATGGATTTTCTTGTTGATGGCTTTCAGGCAAGGGATGAACATTGATGCCGCGTTCGCGTAAATAGCGAGCATCGTGCGGTGTACAGATGACCGGAATCTGCCTTTCGCGCAGCCATTTTTTTGCCTCTTTGTCCAAATGATCAAAATGCCCCTTTTGGCAATGGGTGATCAGGCAATGCGTGACTGACTCCAGCGCCGAGCTGGCCTCTGGCGGCAGATCGATGACCGGGTTGCGCTGCCGCTGGCCATCAAATATCCGCAGCGCCGGCAGCACCCCTTTGCCAGCTAACATGGGATCGACCAGGATACGGCAATCGCCGAATTCCACAATAATCGTCGCATTGCGCAACTGGGTAATTTTCATCGCGGTCCCTTCCAAAAGATGGTTCATTGTCAGGGTCTTGTCGCTTCGCTACAATGGCTGAATTCGACATAAATAGATCATTTTCTGCCATGTCATCACGCATTCGATCACCACGTCGCATTGGGCTCTTGCTGTACCCGCACTGCATGCCGACCGGACTTTTCGGCTTTGCCGATCTACTGCATGGCGCCAATCGCTACAGTGGGCGGCCGCTGTTTGAGACCCGCTTTGTTGGCACGCATGATGGAGTTATTGAATGTGCGCACGGTATGCGACTGGCGGCGGGGTGTCTGGATGGTACCGATCTGGACGCATTGCTGATCCCCGGATTTTGGGCGGAGTCGCCACAACAGGTCAGCGATGCGGTGACCGCCAATGCAGAACTGGTATCGACACTGCGCGGCCTGCCAAAGCGGGTGCAATTGTGGGGTTACTGCACCGGGGTCTGCCTGCTGGCTGCCAGCGGCAAACTAAGCGATCAGCCAGCTACCGTGACGTGGTGGTTGGCCGATACGATGCTGCGGCGACATGGAAGCGTCATCTGGCAGAGCGAGCAGAACTGCATTTTCAATGAACGCACCGCGACCGCATCAGGCGTAAGTGGTTATTCACAGATCGCACAGGCGCTGATCGAACAGTCTCTTGATGCAGAAGCCTTTCGCTATTTGACTTCCTTGATGGTATTGCCACGTCCGGCCCCGGCCCACCCCGTGTTTCAAGCAATGAGCTTGATCGAGCAGTCTGGTCGCATGCTGCGCAAATTGCATGCAGTAGTCGAATCACTCCCCGCTTCCGACATCACGGTACGACGGCTGGCAACGGAATTGCATATGTCAGAGCGCACCCTTGCCAGGAAGGTGGTGGCGGAAACCGGGTCAGCGGTGGCAGCCTATGTGCGGCGAATCAAGTTGAACCAGGTCAGCGAACGCCTGATGTTGACGTCGACGCCAGCCACCACCATCAGCGCAGATTTGGGCTTCAGTAGCGACTCCGGTATGCGGCGCATGTTCAAGGAGTTGACTGGACTCGCGCCATTGGAATACCGGCAGAAGTACGGGCGCCAATGACGCGCTAAGATCTGTTAACAATGCCGCCCGCCGTGGTGAAGACGTAGGATGGGTGCAACCCATCATGTTGATCTGGCCGGCATGATGGGTTGCACCCATCCTACGATTGCTGCGTCAGGCTTAAAATCTCTCTCAGCACTGGTGTCGAAGCCGCATCACGCGGCCCCGGTCACCAGCACTACATGTTGCGCCGGTACTGACCGCCCACGGCGAACAGCGCATCGGTAATCTGCCCCAGCGAACAGACCCGCACGGCGTCCATCAGCCGCTCGAACACGTTTTGATCGTCGATCACCGCCTGCTGTAATGCCGCCAGCATCTGCGGCGCCCGGTCGGCATTGCGACTTTGGAATTCGGCCAGGCGCTTCAACTGCGACTGTTTTTCTTCATCGGTGGAGCGCGCCAGTTCGACCTTGATCGCGGTGCCGGTCGACTTCGGATTGCGGAAGGTGTTGACGCCGATGATGGGCAGGGTGCCGTCGTGCTTCTGGTGTTCGTACAGCATCGATTCTTCCTGGATCTTGCCGCGCTGGTAGCCGGTTTCCATCGCGCCCAGCACACCGCCGCGCTCGGCGATGCGTTCGAATTCCTGCAGCACCGCTTCTTCCACCAGGTCGGTCAATTCCTCGATGATGAACGAGCCCTGGCTCGGATTTTCGTTCTTCGCCAGACCCCATTCGCGGTTGATGATCAGTTGAATTGCCAGCGCGCGCCGCACCGATTCATCGGTCGGGGTGGTGATCGCTTCATCGTAGGCATTGGTATGCAGGCTGTTGCAGTTGTCGTAGATCGCGATCAGCGCCTGCAGCGTGGTGCGGATATCGTTGAAGTCGATTTCTTGCGCGTGCAGCGAGCGGCCGCTGGTCTGGATATGGTATTTCAGCTTCTGGCTGCGGTCGTTGGCGCCGTATTTGTCGCGCATCGCGACCGCCCACAAGCGGCGCGCGACCCGACCCATGACCGTGTATTCGGGGTCCATGCCGTTGGAGAAGAAGAACGACAGGTTCGGCGAAAAATCGTCGATGTGCATGCCGCGCGCCAGGTAGGCTTCGACGAAGGTGAAGCCGTTCGACAGCGTGAACGCGAGTTGCGAGATCGGGTTGGCGCCGGCTTCGGCGATGTGATAGCCGGAGATCGAGACCGAGTAGAAATTGCGGACTTGGTGATGCACGAAGTATTCCTGGATATCGCCCATCACTTTCAGGCTGAATTCGGTCGAGAAGATGCAGGTGTTCTGGCCCTGATCCTCCTTCAGGATGTCGGCCTGCACCGTGCCGCGCACGTTCTGCAGCACCCACGCCTTGATCTTCGCGGCTTCGTCGTCGGTCGGCTCGCGCTTGTTGTCGGCTCGGAACTTGTCGAGCTGTTGATCGATCGCGGCGTTCATGAACATCGCCAGGATGGTCGGTGCCGGGCCGTTGATCGTCATCGAGACCGAGGTGCTCGGGCTGCACAGATTGAAGCCGTCGTACAGCACCTTCATGTCGTCCAGCGTCGCAATCGACACGCCAGAATTGCCGACCTTGCCGTAGATGTCGGGGCGCAGCGCCGGGTCGGCGCCATACAGCGTGACCGAATCGAAGGCAGTCGACAGGCGTTTCGCATCCATCCCTTCCGACACCAGCTTGAAGCGGCGGTTGGTACGGAACGGGTCGCCTTCGCCGGCGAACATGCGGGTCGGGTCCTCGCCCTCACGCTTGAACGCGAACACGCCAGCGGTGAAGGGAAACGAGCCCGGCACGTTTTCCAGCATCAGCCAGCGCAGGATTTCGCCGTGATCGGCGTACTTGGGCAGCGCAACCTTGCGGATCTTGGTGCCGGACAGCGTGTGGTAAATCAGGTTGGTGCGGATTTCCTTGTCGCGGATCTTGACCACATATTCGTCGCCGGCATAGGCGCTTTGCATGTCGGGCCACATGGCCAGCAGTTTCTTGGAACCGGCGTCGAGCGCGGCGTCGCGCTCGGCGATGAGCGTATCTAGCTGGCGGTATGTTCCCTCCCCTTCAAGGGGAGGGTTAGGGGTGGAGCAGGGATTTCGAGCAGCATGCTGTTCGCCAGCGGAACGGTCTGCGCTTGCAAGCGCAGACGCGCCCTGCAAGGGGGGATGGGTGGTTCCTGCCGCAGCCAAACCCATCCCCCTCCCAGCCTCCCCCTTGAAGGGGGAGGAGTCCGTCAGCATCCGTTTCGATTCCTGCAGCTGCTGCCGTTCACGTGCCAACCGCACCTGCTTGGCGCTGAACTTGTGATAATTGCGCACGGTGTCGGCGATTTCGGCCAGGTAGCGGCTGCGGGCCGGCGGCACGATCACGTTCTTGCCGCTGGAATAGCGCAGCGTGATCGGTGCCAGTTTGCCGGGGCCGGTTTTCAGGCCGAATTCGACCAGCTTGGGCAACAGGCCCTGATACAGCGAGGTGACACCGTCATCATTGAAACGCGATGCCTGGGTACCATACACTGGCATTTCTTCCGGGCGCTTGCTCCACAGTTCGCGGTTGCGCTGGTATTGTTTGGCGACGTCGCGCAGTGCGTCGAGCGAGCCCTTGCGGTCGAACTTGTTGATCGCGATGAAATCGGCGAAGTCCAGCATGTCGATCTTCTCGAGCTGCGACGCGGCGCCGAATTCCGGCGTCATCACGTACATGCTGACATCGACGTGCGGCACGATCGCGGCGTCGCCCTGGCCGATGCCCGAGGTCTCGATGATCACCAGGTCAAAACCGGCGACCTTGCAGGCCGCGATCACATCTGGCAGCGCCTGCGAAATCTCGGAACCGGCTTCGCGCGTGGCCAGCGAGCGCATGAAGACGCGGATCTGGCCGCGCCACGGATTGATCGCGTTCATGCGGATGCGGTCACCCAGCAGCGCACCGCCCGATTTGCGGCGCGACGGATCGATCGAGATGATCGCGATGTTCAGTGCGTCGTCCTGGTCCAGCCGGATGCGACGGATCAGCTCGTCGGTCAGCGACGACTTGCCGGCGCCGCCGGTGCCGGTGATGCCCAGCGTCGGTGTCCTGATGTCCTGCGCCGCCTTATGCAGCGCGGTCTTCAGCGTAGCCGATACCTTGTCGTTTTCCAGCGCGGTGATCAGTTGCGCCAGCGGTCGCTGCTTGCTGGCGACATCGCCTTGTTGCAAACCATCGAGTTTTTTCGGCGCGTACGCCGACAGATCGGTGTCGCACATCTGGATCATCGACAGGATCATGCCGACCAGGCCCATGCGCTGGCCGTCTTCCGGGCTGAAAATGCGGGTCACGCCGTACGCATGCAAGTCGGCAATTTCTTCCGCCACGATCACGCCGCCGCCGCCGCCGAACACCTTGATATGCGCGCCGCCGCGTTCTTTGAGCAGGTCGATCATGTACTTGAAATACTCGACGTGACCGCCCTGATAACTTGAAATCGCAATGCCCTGCACATCTTCCTGCAAGGCGGCGGTGACGATTTCATCGACCGAACGGTTGTGGCCAAGGTGGATCACCTCCGCACCGTTGGCCTGCAGGATGCGGCGCATGATGTTGATCGACGCATCGTGGCCGTCGAACAGCGAGGCGGCAGTGACGAAGCGGATCTTGTTGGCAGGCTTGTACTCGGTCAGTTTTTCGAGGATAGAGAGGTCGGTCATGGTGCGTCCTTGAACGGGCAGGGTGCCCGGAAATCGTGGGGCGGGAATGGCTTACGGTAGCCTAGGTTGACGTATACGTCAAGTAAAGGCCAAGTGGGATTGCGGCGATTACATCAAGATCGTTGCTGGCTGAGGCTTCTCGCCCCGTCCCCTCCGATAAGTTCAGGACATGCTTACAGCGCGGTAGGATGGGTGCAACCCATCACCCACGTTCACAAGATGGGTTGCACCCATCCTACTTGCTGGCGCCCGTCTCCCTCAAGTGGGAGACGGGCGCCAGGGAGGGACTAGACCGCGTGCAGCCTGGCTTTCTTGCCGCTGGATAACTCGCGCAGCAATCCTTCTTTCTGGACCCGGAACTCCGCTACTGCCTGTTCCTTCACATGGCCGTAGCCACGAATTTGTTCCGGCAGACTGGCCAGCTCGACCGCGATCGCGAGATTGTCGGCATGCAACTGACCGAGCAGCGACTCGATCATGCCGCGATAGTCGACAATCAACTGGCGTTCCATCTTGCGCTCGGCGGTCTTGCCGAACACGTCGAACGCGCCGCCGCGCAGCTGCTTGCACTTCGCCAGCAGCTTGAACGCCTGCCACATCCACGAACCGTACTGCGCCTTGACCAGATGGCCGTGCACGTCCTTCTTCGAGAACAGTGGCGGCGCCAGGTTGAATTTCAGCGAGAAATCGCCTTCGAACTGGCTCTTCAGCTGTTCGATGAAGCGGCCGTCGGTATACAGCCGCGCGACTTCGTATTCGTCCTTGTAGGCCATCAGCTTGAAATAGTATTTCGCGACCGCCAGGCTGAGCTTGTTGCCTTGGCCCAGTGCTTCCTCGGCGCTGCGGACCTGCTGCACCAAGTCCAGATAGCGCTCGGCATAGGCCGCATTCTGGTAGTCGGTCAGGAAGGCGACCCGGGTTTCGATCAGTTTGTCGAGGCTCTTCGGCATCTGTAACACGATGGCCTTGGCCGGCAGCGCGATCGCCTCGACCCGCTTCAGGTCGACCGCGGCGCGGCGGCCCCATAGGAAGCTCTTCTTGTTCGATTCGATGCCGACGCCGTTCAACTCGATCGCGCGCAGCAGCGCTGGTTCCGACAGCGGGATGCGGCCTTTCTGGAACGCATAACCGAGCATGAACAGATTGGCCGCTATCGAATCGCCCATCAGCGCGGTCGCCAGCCTGGTGGCGTCGATGAAGTCGGCGTGGTGGTTGACCGATTCATTGATCAGCGCCTTGACTTCTTGTTCCGGATATTGCCAGTCCGCATTCTTCGCAAACGTGCCGGTTGGCTGCTGGTGCAGGTTGATGACCGCCGTGGTGCGGCCCGGACGCATCTTCGAGATCGCATCCTGCGCGCCGGCGGTCAGCATGTCGCAGCCGAGGATCAGGTCCGCTTCGCCGGTGGCGATGCGGGCCGCGCGGATCGCTTGCGGCGTCTGCGCGATGCGCACGTGCGAGGTGACCGAGCCATTTTTCTGCGACATGCCGGTCATGTCGAGCACCGATGCGCCCTTGCCTTCGAGGTGGGCGGCCATGCCCATCAGCACGCCGACGGTGATCACGCCGGTGCCGCCGATGCCGTTGATCAGGATGTTGAACGGCGCAGTGCAGGCCGGCAGCACCGGATCCGGAATCGGGCCAAAATCATCGGCTTGATTCTTCTGGCCGACGCCGGTCTTCGATTTCTTCAGCGCGCCGCCTTCGACCGTCACGAAGCTCGGGCAGAAGCCCTTGATGCAGGAATAATCCTTGTTGCACGAGGACTGGTCGATGGTGCGCTTGCGGCCGAATTCGGTCTCGAGCGGCATGATCGAGGTGCAGTTCGACTGCACGCCGCAGTCGCCGCAACCTTCGCACACCGCCTCGTTGATGACGAGCCGCTTGGCGGGGTCGGGGAATTCGCCTTTCTTGCGGCGGCGGCGCTTCTCGGCGGCGCAGGTCTGGTCGTAGATCAGCACCGACACGCCGCTTACCTCACGCAACTCGCGTTGCACCGCGTCCATGTCCTTGCGGTCGTGCAGCGTGACGGCGGCTGGTAGGTTGGAACGATCGGCGTAGCGCGCCAGGTCTTCGGTCACCAGCGCGATGCGGGTGATGCCTTCGGCCGCCATCTGCTGCGCGATCATCGGCACCGAGGTGATGCCGTCGACCGGCTGGCCGCCGGTCATCGCGACCGCGTCGTTGTACAGGATCTTGTAGGTCAGGTTGACCTTGGCCGCGACGGTGGCGCGGATCGCCAGGTAGCCGGAGTGGAAATAGGTGCCGTCGCCCAGGTTCTGGAACACGTGCGGCACCTTGGAGAACGCAGCCTGGCCGATCCACGGCGCACCTTCGCCGCCCATGTGGGTGGTAAGCTTGTTGTATTCAGGATAAATCGCGGTCGCCATCACATGGCAGCCGATGCCGGCCAGCGCGAAGCTGCCTGCCGGTACCTTGGTCGAGCTGTTGTGCGGGCAGCCGGAGCAGTAATAGGCCGGGCGGAACGGCGTGTCGACCGCCTTCTTCAGCACCGCATCCTTGGCTTCGAGGAAGGCCAGGCGCGCCTTGATCAGGTCGCTGGTGTAGGTGTTGGTAACTAAGCGTGCGATGCGACCGGCGATCACGCGCGCGATCTGCGCCACCGAGAAGTCGGCCTTCGAGGTCAGCAGCCATTCACCGCGCGGCGCGACCCATTCGCCCTTTTCGTCGAACTTGCCGATCACGCGCGGGCGCACGTCGTCGCGCCAGTTGTACAGCTGCTCCTTGAGCTGGTATTCGACCATCTGGCGCTTCTCTTCGACCACCAGGATCTCGTCCAGTCCCTGCGCAAATTCGCGCACGCCATCCGGTTCCAGCGGCCACGGCATTGCCACCTTGAACAGGCGGATGCCGATGTCGGCCGCCATCTGCTCGTCGATGCCGAGTTCGTCCAGCGCTTCCAGCACGTCCAGATACGACTTGCCGGACGCGACGATGCCGAGCTTGGCGTGGTCGCTGTCGATGGTGGTGTGGTTGAGCCGGTTGGCGCGTGCATAGGCCAGCGCCGCGTAGATCTTGTAATCCTGCATCAGCGCTTCCTGTTTGCGCGCCTGCAGGCCGAGCGGGTCGGTCGACAGCCGCGCATTCAGGCCGCCTTCCGGCATCACGAAGTCGTCGGGGATCTTGATCTGCAGACGGTGCGGATCGGCATCGATCGAGGCGCTCGATTCGACCGTATCGGCCAGTGCCTTGAAGCCGACCGCACAGCCGGAGAAGCGCGACATGGCCCACGCGTGCAGGCCGAGGTCGATGTATTCCTGCACGTTGCACGGATACAGCATCGGGATCATGCAGGCCGAAAAAATATGGTCGGACTGGTGCGGCAGGGTCGATGAATACGCACCGTGGTCGTCGCCGGCGATCAGCAGCACGCCGCCCTTGGCCGAGGTGCCGGCGTGATTCATGTGCTTGAACACATCGCCGCAGCGATCGACGCCCGGGCCCTTGCCGTACCACATGCCGAACACGCCGTCGTATTTGGCTTCGCCGATCAGATCGACCTGCTGCGAGCCCCACACCGCGGTCGCGGCCAGATCCTCGTTGACGCCGGGCACGAACTGCACGTGATGGGCGGCCAGGTGTTTTTGCGCCTTCCACAGGGTTTCGTCGAGTCCGCCCAGCGGCGAGCCACGATAACCGGAAATGAAGCCGGCCGTATTCAAGCCGGCAGCCAGGTCGCGCTCGCGCTGCATCAAGGGCAAACGCACCAGCGCCTGGATGCCGGACAGGAAGATGGTGCCGGAGGTGGCAGTGTATTTATCGTCGAGGCTGACCGTGGTCAGGCGATCGTTCGGCGTCTGTGCAGCAGACTGTGCGCTAGGTGAGGACGCGACGAATTGCGCCGGCGTTGGGTTGGACATGGTGTGCTCCAAAATGATATTTCAGATGGCAGCTGGCATTGGACGCCGGGTAAGGCGGGGGCTTGCGAGCTGCGGCTTCGGGCGGTGGCCCGGGATTCAACTGAGCAGCAATTCCGGTTGCTGGAATGCGCTATGGGCGGGAGTGTAGGCGCAGACGGCGGGCGCCGCAAATACCTTATCGGGATAGGGGTATAAGTAAAAATGATGGCATGGTTAGATGGGCCGTACCGTGCAATGCCAACACAGCGGCGGGCACTGGCGGCAACCCCGGTCGCGACACGCGATCGGGGTTGTGGCTGCCACAATGTCGATTGTGATCAGCCATCATTATTGCCAGTATATTAAAACTAATATTTATTGATAAGCGCATGCACATGGCTGTGCAGCGGAGTATATGAAAATTAACATGTCTTTATTGCTGGGCTGGCTCCAGTCGCGTCACCGTCAGCGCGCCATTGAGCTTTTCGACGACAAACTGAATATGGTCGCCGATCTTGACCCGGTCGAGCATCGCGTTGTCACCTACCCGAAACACCATGGTCATGCCGGGCATGTCGAGATTGCTGATCGGGCCGTGTTTGATGGTCAGCTTGCCGGCGTCCTTGTCGATTTTCTTGATTTCCCCATCCGTCATGGTGGCCTTGGCATCCGCCACCTGCGCCTGACCGGATGCGGAAGCATCAGTGGCAGAAGCGATCGGCGCGACGGCGTAGCCGAGGGCGAGCGCGACACTGCTGATTGTTGCAAACTTGGAAATTGATTTCATGATCGTGTCCTGTAAATTGTGGTGAGGCTGACCCGGACGCTGGAAGGCAGCCCGGATGGAAGGGAGTCGAGCTAGGGTGAGACCGCGTATCTGTTCGAACTAGCCGGCAGTTTTGCGTTTCTTTGCGGCGACCGTAATCGTGCCCAGCATGCCGGCCTCCATATGGCCCGCCATCAAGCACGCAAAATTGAACTCGCCGGGTTTATTGAAGGTCCAGACGATTTCCCCGGTGTTGCCTGGCTTGACGTGTGCCATATGTGGCGCGCTGTGCTCCATCTCAGGAAATTTCTTCATCAGCTCTGAATGTTCCTGAAGTTCCTTCATGCTGCCGATCACCATTTCATGCATGATCTTGCCATTATTAATCACGACGAACTTGACGGTCTCACCCTGTTTGACCGCGATGCGGTCCGGCGTAAAACGCATCTGGTCGGTCATTTCAAATTTGATGGTGCGGCTGATCTTTTTCGGGTCGCCGGCTTTGCCGAAGTCCATTTGTTCGACCGTGGCCGGATCGAAGGTTTTCTTTTCATGGCTTTCATCGCCATGGGACCATGCCATGGATGAGGACAGCGCCAGGATCAGTGTGGAAGCGAGGATGCGGGATTTCATGCTTGTTCTCCTTTCGAGAGAGTTAAAACTAGTTGAATAAAAAGGTATTGCGGGAATCGCAACGGTTTGCACGCGTCATTTCAATTCGTACGCGACCGTGCCTTTGGGGTGCTGGTACCAGCCGGGGTCCTTGTAATCATTGCGCGTCAGCCCGGCCCGGATCTTGACGGTGGTAAACATGCCGCCCATCTCGACCGGGCCGAACGGCCCGGTGCCGGTCATCATCGGCAGCGTATTGTCCGGAATCGGCATTTCCATCTCACTCATGTCGCTGCCGCCCCGTTCGCCCATGACCATATAGTCCGGGATGATCTTGATGATCTTATTGGCCACCTTTCGATGGTCGACCCCAATCATGTTGGGCACGTCATGTCCCATCGCGTTCATCGTGTGATGGGCCTTGTGACAGTGGAAGGCCCAGTCACCTAAATCGGTCGCGTCGAATTCGATTGCCCGCATCTGCCCCACCCCGACGTCGGTCGTGACTTCCGGCCAGCGCGCCGACTTCGGTACCCAGCCGCCGTCGGTGCCGGTCACTTCAAATTCATGGCCGTGCAAATGGATCGGATGACTCGTCATGGACAGGTTGCCGATGCGTATCCGTACCCGATCGCCTTGGCGACACACCAGCGGATCGATACCAGGGAAGACACGGCTGTTCCAGCTCCATAAATTGAAATCCAGCATGGTGCTGGTTTTTGGGGTGGACGCACCCGGCTCGATATCGTAGCCGTTCAGCAAAAAAACGAAATCGCGGTCGACCCGGTGTTGCTCCGGATTTTTCGGATGGGTCACCCAAAAGCCCATCATGCCCATGGCCATCTGCGTCATTTCGTCGGCATGCGGGTGGTACATGAAGGTGCCGGGACGCTTGGCTTCAAATTCATAGACATAAGTCTTGCCAATCGGTATCCGTGTCTGCACCAAACCGGCAACCCCGTCCATGCCGTTAGGCAGACGCTGACCATGCCAATGAATGGTGGTGGCTTCCGGCAGTTTGTTGGTTACAAACAAACGTACCTTGTCGCCTTCGACCACTTCGATCGTCGGACCGGGGCTGCTGCCGTTATAGCCCCATAAAGTCGCTTTCATACCGGGCGCCATTTCACGGATCACCGGCTCCGCAACAATATGGAACTCTTTCCAGCCATCCTTCATTCGCCAGGGCGCGCTCCAGCCGTTCAATGTGACGACCGGATTAAATGGGCGACCATTCGGCGGCAATGGCGGTGGCATCGTCTTGGCGTCAGTGATGATCATTGCTTCCGGAATCGATGCCGCACCGGCGCGGGAGACCAGTCCGGCACCAAGCACTGTTGCCGTACTGGACAAAAATCCTCTGCGAGAAACCATGTTCACTCCTTCCGTTATCGTGGTGACATGGCGTCGGACGCCATGGAATTGTTGCGCATGTCGGTGGTGCCGCCGCCATTGATCGCAAATTGCAGCGCTGTATCGGCCACCCAGTAATCGCGTTGGGCCTCAATCGCAGCATTCACACTATTCGCTTGCTCGCGCGCATCAGCGAGCAGTTCAAACACCCCGGTCAGCATGCCGTTGTAGCGCAAGCCGATTTCGTCGGAAATCTTCTTGCGCAGCGGGACAATTTCATCGCGATAGTGCCTTGATATGTCATACGCGGTTCTGTAGGCGGAATACGCTTCTCTCACTTCCGAACGGGCGCGAATGGCAGTGTCGGCGGTGCGGTTGACTGCCGCCATGTACAGCGATTCCGCCTTCCTGGTGCGAGCGCCGCCCCAATCGAACAGGGGGATCTCAAGACTGACTTCATATCCATTTTCGCGCGGCGTGTTGGTTTGACTCTTGTTGATATAACCCGCGTCCAGCACATTGATGAAGCGGGTGGCCTGCGTCAAACCCAAGGCAGTGGCAGTCGCTTCAGTATTGCGCTTGGCCATTTGCACATCCAACCTCTGCTGCATCGCCTGCGCTTCGATGTCGGTTATTTCTTTGGCCGACTTGGGCAAATCAGGCAATCGATCCGGCAGTTTGAACGCGGTTCCTGGCCCCCAGAGTCCCAACAAACGGGTCAACTGTTCACGGGTTGCCGTCGCATTGTGCAAGGAGCGCGCCAATTGCGCCGTCGCGTCGGCAGAAAACATCTGTTGTCGTTCGTAATCGAGATTGCTGAAGTTGCCGATCCGCGCCATGCGTTGCGCGAGTTCAGAACCGGCTTCTGCCGAGATATTGACCTGCTCCATGAATGCCACAGTCTGCTGTGCGGCGACCGCATTGAAATAGGCGCGCCTGGTGTCGGCCGCCAAGCGGACTGCTTCCGTCGCTGTTTGCAATTTGGCTTGCTCAAAGCGGCGACGTTCGATTTTGCTTTTGACGGGCAACGTCAGTAACCCTACAAAATCGAACATGATGCTGCGGTTGATTTCATAGTTATCGCCAGTGTGCACCCGCGAAAACGAAAAGCCCGGATTGCGCAACCAACCGGCTTGCACCAGATCCGCTTCAGCCACATCCAGTTCAGCGAACATCGCTTGCAAACCCTGGTTGTTTAGCAAGGCGATCCGAACCGCGCTATCGGGCGTTAAGGGTTGCGCCAGGATTTCTTTGATGCGCGCCTCGGTTGCGCCGGCGTTGTCGTCGCGCACACGACCGACTGGCTGGCCGACACGTTCCTGTGTTATCGCTGACACGTCGTCGAAGCCGCCATCCTTTGAAAATGTCGCGCAACCACCCACGAACAAGACCAGCACGCCGATTGCAATCGGCTTTACGCTAAATGTTCCGGACATGGTCATTTTTCCTTCTTCATATTTTGCATGTCGTGGCCTGGCGGCATGGTGTCCACGCCAGACTTGCGCTGATGTCCGTCGGACCCTTTTGTCTGTTGCGTCGATTTGTCCGGCATCGGCATACTCGCCGGTGCATCGGGCGTCGCTTGATCGGCCGCGTCCTTGATTTGACCGGCGTGGCCACCAATGCGCCCCATCTCATCGTTAGCATCGCGCCATACTTTTGCCGGCGATTCACTGCTTTCGCGTAAGGTTTTATGGCCAACAAACGCGGATTCGTATGGCACGACGGGGACGATGGCCGCAGGGTCTGTCGGATCGAGGGGCTGATGATTTTCGGCGGCGACAACTGTTGTCGATAGGGTCGCCAAGACGACCAATGCCATCGAGCTTGCTAAACGCATGATTTCCTCGTAGTTAATTAACTCGACGCACGAAATGGCACGCGCGAGTATTCACATGACATAGGTTGAAGCGGCAAACCTATGCCGACGCCAACCTATTCATTGCAACGAATTAAACGAGGATAAGACGGGGAGGGCGTTCGAGCCGGTCGGGACTGGTGCCGCTGAACAGCAACGCGGCCGAGGCGAGCTGCAGGGTCAGGCTGTGGAAGACGGGAGATACATTCAAAGTGGGGGGCAGCAACGCGGCACCGACGCAACAGACCGAGCAATGGCTGCATTTCGCGTCGGATTGATGATCTGGCGCGGAAGAGTGATCGTGGCTGGCCTGTCCGTCATCATGCGCCGCAGCAATATCCTGTTGCTGGTGGTGATGATCAGGGCTTGCATCCGGTAGCGCACCCATGGCGGTGGCTGCCGTGTGACCGTGTGTCTCCGCGCAAGGCATCATGGTGGCGGCCGCAACCCCTTGCAGCGGCAGGGCCAGCAGCAAGCACCATAGCATCAGGGTTCGGAGCACGCGCGTCATGGCGGCAGTCTATCACAGCCTTAAATGTGCCAAATCCCTTGTGCCAAATCCCTTGTGTCAAATCCCTTGCGTCAAATCCCGTGCACCGAGCCAGCGCCCGCTGCCGCACAAGTCCTGCGTGACTTCCAGTACCAGCCGCTCGACCGCCGCCGCCGCCGTGGTCAGCGGGATCGATTTCGATGCGCACAACGCCACCTCGCGCGTGATGCCGGGTTCGGTGATGGCTTGCGCACGCATGCTGCCGTGTTCGATCTCGGCCAGCACCGGCGCCGCCGGCAAGATGGTGGCGCCGAGATCGGCCAGGATCGCCGATTTCAGGATGGCGATCGAATTGATTTCGATGACCTGGCCGATCGCCAGTCCGCTCGCCTGCACCCGCTTCTCGATGCGCGGCCGCACGCCATGCGGCAGGCTCGGCAGGATCAAAGGCACGCGCAGCGCGTCGGCCAGCGTGATCGACGCTGCCTTCGAGGCGAAGCGCGAATCGCTGCGCGTAATGAACATCAATTGCTCTTCCACCAGCGGGGTGGTGGTGAACGGCGTCAGCTGGTCATCGTCGAACAGCACCGCCAGATTGATGCGGCCAGACTTCAGCTGTTCGATCAGGTTGCCGGACAATTCCTCCGACAGTTGCAGGTTGATATCGGGATACTGTGCGCGTACCGCGGTCAGCAAGGGCAGCGCCAGCGCGCCGGACACGCTTTGCGGGATGCCGAGCGCAACCGCGCCGCCGGGCCGGGCGCTGGACTGGATCACCGCCGAGCGCGCATCGCCGAGCTGCTTCAGGATCGCCTGCGCATGTTCGTAAAAAATCTTGCCGGCGTCATTGGTCAGCACCCCTTGTGCCGAACGGTGCAGCAGTTGGGCGCCGAGCTCGTCTTCCAGCTGCCGCAGCTGCTGCGTCAGCGCCGGCTGCGCGACGTGCAGCACGCGCGCCGCGCGCGACAACGAGCCGTGATCGACGATGGCGACAAAATAGCGTAGTTGGCGCAGTTCCATTAGGGCATCTCTATAAATCTACGGCGCAACCCAATATCGGGCCTGCGATGCTCGTCGTACGGTCGTACGACTTGCAGTATCTGGCAAGTTCGTCGCCCCGGTCCTGTGCCGCTCGCGACGATTTTTAGGGATGTCCATGGCGAGATGATACGTCAGGCCGCCGGCTTGATCGCCTTGCGCTCGACGCTGGACGACAGGATCAGCGAGGTCGAAGTCACGCCGCAGCGCGTCAGCGCGAGGATCACGGTTTCCAGCGCGGCCACCGACGGCGCCACTACCTTGACGATGCTGCAGTCGTCGCCGGTGATCGAGTGGCATTCGACGATCTCCGGCACCTGCGCCGCGACCACCTCAACCGGCGTGTCGTGACCGCGCTTCGATACCCGGATGAAGGCGGTGATACCGTAGCCCAGCGCGGCCGGATTCACGCGCGCATGGTAGCCGGCGATCACGCCGGCGCTCTCCATCCGCTTCACGCGCTCGGCCACCGCCGGCTGACTCATATGGATCCGGCGGCCGATTTCGGCCAGCGTGCTGCGCGCGTCATCTTGCAGGATTTCCAGGATCCTGGCGTCCATCGCGTCCAGTTCAAGTTTCATCGTCAATCCTCGTTATTTCAATTAAACACAATGATAATTCGTGATTTTTCTTTGTATTATCCATTCAAAGCACAGTTTGTGGCGCATACACTGTTTACTTCCCTGTGTCCTTGCCTGCCGAAAGAACCATCATGCGCTCCCTGCCTAAATTCGTCCTCGCTGCCCTATTGACGGTGTATGTGGTGTGGGGTTCGACTTACTTTGCGATCCGTTACGCGCTGGTGTCGTTCCCGCCATTCCTGCAGATGGGCACGCGCTTTCTGGCGGCGGGGCTATTGTTGTATGGCTTTCTGAAATTGCGCGGCGCACCGAATCCGACGCTGCGTCAATGGCGCGACGGCGCGCTGGTCGGCATCTTGCTACTGGGCGGCGGCACCGGCGTGGTGGCGTTCGCCGAACAAACCGTCAGTTCCAGCCTGACCGCGGTATTCATCGCGGTGTCGCCGCTGCTGTTCGCGCTGTGGTCGGGTTTCCTGTTCGGCAGCTGGCCCAGCGGGCGCGAATGGCTCGGCATCGGCGTCGGCTTTGGCGGCGTGCTGTTGCTGGCCAGCGGCGCCGGTCTGGCCGGCCAGCCGGTCGGGCTGATCGCTTTGTTCGTCGCGGTCTGCTGCTGGTCGCTGGGCTCGATCCTGTCACAAAAGAAGATGCAGCTGGCGCCCGGTCCGATGGGTTTTGCCAGCGAGATGCTGGCCGGCGGCGCGTTCTTGCTGATCGTGTCGCTGCTGCGCGGCGAGGCGGTACAGCTGCCGCTGGACGGCAAGGCGATCGCGGCCTGGATTTATCTGGTCACGATCGGCTCGCTGGTCGGCTTCTCGGCCTATATGTATGTGTTGTCGAAAGTGCCACCGGCGCTGGCGTCCAGTTATGCGTTCGTCAATCCGCTGATCGCGGTGGCGCTGGGCGTCGGACTCGGCGGCGAGGAGATCACCGCCCGCGAAGGCGTGGCGATGGCGGTGATCGTGGTCAGCGTGGTGTTGCTGACCATGGCCAAGGCGGCGCCGAAAGCCGCGAAACCGGTGTCTGCAGTGGGTGGCGAGCTGGCGTGAGCCGGGCCTGCGGCCGCGAAAAATACCCCGCCCGCTTCGGTGGCTGCCAAAGGTTCAGGACCTGAGCCGTGGCCGAGCGCTCGGGAAATGCCGGCCCATGCTCGGCATTTTTTATATACTGGCTAGGTACAATGTCATATCCACTTTAATTTAATCGCAATCATTAGCATACTCCCAATAAATATCAGTGTTGCCAGAGCAAGTGGTCGATACTGATCGATTTGGGCGGTCGCAGCTGTGCCCGCCAGCATGGCCCGGATCAACAAGGCGATCGACCGCGTCAGGAATCGCGGCGAGACCGAGGAGTCGACGCCGATCGGCGACGCCATTAGGGCGCCATCGACCCGATCAAATCCGTAACGCGCTGACCCGCTACTCTGCTTCGAGAGGGGGCTAACTGCGGGCCGGCGCCAGCCTATGCGTATCGCGCAACACCGGCTGGTGGCGGGCGGCTTAAAAGAATTCGACCCTGTCGTTGGCCACGACGGTCTGCACATCGCCGCGTGCCAGCAGCTCGTCGTAGTGACAGGTCTGGTTTCTGCCGTGGGTTTTGGCGTAATACAGCGCCTGGTCGGCATGGCCGAGAATCATGACCGGTGACTGCTGGGACTTGATATTAGTGTAGCCGACGCTGACCGTGATCTGGCCGATCTGCGGAAAGTAGTGTGTTTCGACATTGCTGCGGAAGCGCTCGACCGCTGTGTGCGCCTGTGCCGGTGTCGCAGAGCACAGCAGGATCACGAATTCCTCGCCGCCGAAGCGGAAGATACGGTCCTGCGAGCGGAATGAGGTCTGCAGCAGATTGGCGATCAGGATCAGCACTTCGTCGCCGTACAGATGGCCGAACTGGTCGTTGACGCGCTTGAAATGGTCGATGTCGACCACCGCCAGCCATTGTTCCTTGTCGCCTTCGTAATGGCGCCGTTCCGGTTGCGGCGCCGTTGGTGTGCCGGGCACCACGGTGGCCGACTGCATGGTGGCAAAATTGCCGTCGAAGGTCTTGCGGTTCAACAGCCCGGTGAGTGAATCGCGCTCGCTGTAATCGAGCAGGTTCTGGAAGTTGCGATAGACGCCGAGGATGCCGTCGATCATATTCAGCGCCTGCTGGCTGTACGGCTGGTGATTGACAATTTCGACACAGCAGCGCGGCGTATCGCTCGACCACACCGGCAGCCACAGGATGTGCTCGCCATTCGAGCCGGTCTGGTGGGCACGGTTGTTGCGCTGCTGCACGCAGGCAGCCAGCTCCGGAAAATCGCGCAGCGGCTGTTCCTGCGATTCCGGCTGAGCCGGCGGATGCCAGTCTGCTGCGCCTTGGTCGTCCTGCGTCCACGCTGCGGGCCGCATGAACAGCTCGCCGCGATGGGAAGCGATGCTCCACACCCACACCTGACTGGCGCCGGCCAGTTGCTGGATCGCCGCGATCACCGAACGATCCAGCAGCATATGGTCGCGATGGCAGGTGATGTCCAGCATGTGTTTCAAAATTGCTTCCATCGTCATGCCTTCTGCGGGTTCTGATTGAAACGTCAAGTGATCGGATTCAGAGTGGTGACGCCAGGTCGGCCATCAGTTATGCGCGCGTCCGGCATCAGCATTGCTCGCAATGTCAGCGCGACGGCGGACGCTGGCGACAGGTCGAGATAGGGTAAACGCGATGTACGATTGGCAACTAATGCGCTAATCCACCATATTATCCGAAATTGCGCTGCCGGTGCATAAAGCGCCGGGGCGCCACCAGGGTAATCGCATGAAGCACCGCGAAAACAGGGGGTTTATGCCGGGAAGACCGCATAAGCTTGCCTCTCGTTCATAGCAAGCCTCGCTCGGAACAGGCGCTCACACCGAACTTTTATACAGTATAGATCTGGCGATTCAAGTCGTTTCGACAAGCTGGCGGAGCGTTGCCAGCAATACAAACTCGTCCTGCGGCATCGGCCGATGAAAGTAGAAACCCTGATATTCGCCAATGCCGAGCCGGCTCAGCACGGCGAGCTGGCTCGCGGTCTCGACGCCTTCGGCCACCGTCCCCATGCCGAGCGCCGCACACAAGTCGACGATGCCGGCCAGCAGTTGCATAGAGCGCTGGTCGAGATCGATATTGCGCAGGAACGCGCGATCGATCTTGATTACGTCGAAGGGCAGGTCGCGCAGATAGCTGAGCGAAGAGTAACCGGTGCCGAAGTCGTCCAGCGCGAGCGTGAAGCCATGCGCTTTCAGCTTGTGCAACAGCTCGAAGATGGCTTTCTTGTTATCCAGGAACGTCGATTCCGTCAATTCCAGTTGAATGCGGCCGGGATGGATCTGCGCCGCGCGGCACGCGGACAGCAGTACCGTTTCCAGTTCCGGGTCGTGCGCCTGCAGCGGCGACAGGTTGACCGCCACCGTGGTTGCCAGGCCGCCGTCCTTCAGGCGCCGCGCTAGTTGCGCGGCTTCGCGGATCGCCTGATGTCCGATGGCAAGGATCACGCCGATTTCCTCCGCCAGCGGAATGAATGCGGCAGGCGATACCGGACCGAATTCCTGCGTGGTCCAGCGCACCAGCAATTCACAGCCGACGATGCGGCCGTCGGCGCGCACCTTGGGTTGCGCGACAAAGCTCAGCAGCTTGCGGTCTACCGCTTGCCGCAGCAAGCTGGTCAGCGTGATGCGGCGTAACGCATCGTTATCCAGTTCCGGGCGATAGTGTTCGCTGCGGTCGCGGCCGGCGTTCTTGGCCGCATACATGGCCGAATCGGCGCGGCGCAGCAGGGTGCCGGCGTCAGCGCCGTCTCTTGGCGCCAGCGCGATGCCGATGCTGGCGCTGACACTCACTTGATGGCCGCCGACGTCGAGCGGCATGCGCATCTCGTCCAGCAGTCGCGCGGCAAACTCGTCAATGCGATCAATCGAGGACGCCTGCGTCAGCACCGCGACAAATTCGTCGCCGCCCCAGCGCGTCAACTGGTCGCCCGGCGCCAGCAGCGCCAGCGCGCGGCCGGCGGCGACTTTGAGCAGCTCATCGCCCGCTTGGTGGCCGAGCGAGTCGTTGATAGACTTGAAACCGTCCAGGTCGATGAACAGGATCGCGGCCGGCTTATCTTTGCTGATGCCTGTGAGCAGCTCATCCAGTGTTTCCTGCAATGCGTTGCGATTGGGAAGCTGGGTCAGCGCATCCTGCTTTGCCATTTGCTCTAGCGCCTGCGCTGCCTCCTTGCGTTCGGTGATGTCGCGCAGGGTGGCGATCAGATATGGCGCGCTGCCATCGGAGGCGGCGAAACGGCTGATGCCGATCTCGATCGGAATTGCCTTGCCAGTCGCCGCCTGCAGCATGCCCTCGGCGCGGAAATGCCCGGACTGCTGCAAGCGCTGCAGCATGCTGGCCGGCAAGTCGAGGAAGCGCGTGAAGGATTCGCCCATCAACTGCTGCGCGCGCGTGCCGCTCAATTCACTGAAGGCGCCGTTGGCTTCGATGATTTGCCACTGTTCGGTCAGCACCAGCATCGCATCGCGCGAACTGGCAAATGCCGACGCCATCAGGCGCAGCGACTCTTCCGCCGCGCGGTGCTGGGTGACGTCCTTCACCGTACCGACCGTGCGCTGCGCCCAGCCCTGCGCATCGCGCAGCACCGCCTGCCCCCGGATGCGAAACCAGTGCCAGTTTTGCGCCGACAGGAAGCGCACCGACATGTCGATGGCGTCGGTGTTGCCCATCAGGTGCATGCGCCAGATCAGGGTCGCTTGCTCGGTGTCTTCCGGCTTGATGCGGGCGATGCAGGTATCGAAGCTAAGCGTCGTCGTTTTCGGCTCGCCGTCGGCGGTGCTGAAGGTGCGGATAGTGATGCCGTTGTTCTCGGCATTCCATTCCCAGATCGACTCGCCGCTTGCCCACAACGCGAGTTCGAGCTGGCGCTGCGCTTCCGACGTCTGTTGCAGCGCGTCGTACAGTTCCAGGCTCTTGCTGTTGAGGAGCGCCTCGGCGGATTTACGGGCCGCTCGTTCGCGAGCGATGCGGCGCTCCAGCAGTGCCGCGTCAGCGCCGGCCGGCGGTGCCTGTTCTTGCACCTGCTGCGCCGGCAACGCAGTCATGTATTTTTGTCGATGTGGAACACGGTCGCAGGGCGGCCTTCCACCGTTCCTGCTGTATGGCTGATCTTGACTTGTTCGCCGAAATGCTCCGCCGCGCCCAGCATGAGGCCGACCGCCAGCGCCTCCATCGAGCGCGGCGATTCATACGCCAAGCGCATCACGCGCTCTTCGATTTCCAGGACGGTGAAGCGCGGCAGTTGCGCCTGCGGATACAGCTTGCGCACCTCGCGGTGGATCTCCGCATCTATGCTGGCAACAAAACTGAACAGGCTGGTGTGGCTGGCAAACATCTGCGGATAAATTTCGCTAAAGCGCTTGAGCAAATGCTGGCCGAAGGCGGTGACCAGATCGGGCACCGGGATGCCGGTCTGCTTTGACAGTCCTACCACCAGCGCGATGATTTCCTCATGCGCGTAGTAGCCCACCGCCGTATAGGCGCCGCCGTGCGGCAGCTTGGCCGATTCGATCACGCTGTCGGCGATCGCCGGCGAGAAGCGATCCTCGACCATTTCCATAAACTCGGTAAAAACCATGCCTAACATCGGAGTTCCTTATGCTGCGCAAGTCGCAACGGATACGCAAAATGCTTGCGAATATATCATGTTGAATGGGGGCTGCGGCGGCGGCAATACGAAAGACGAATTTTGCCGCGAGGAAATAGAATGCGCTGTGATCGACAGACAGAGAACCTGATGCAAGCAATATGGCGCCACATTTTTTACGTGCAATCCCGCATTGATTTTCAGTCCGAGCTGTTTCATTATCCAAATTGTTCCTGCGAATGGTCGAACCTGCAATTTCAACCACCAACTAGGAGGTCGGCGATGGCGAACTACAAAATTGAAGACGTCGAAGGTATCGGCCAGGTCGTCGGTGACAAACTGCGCGCCGCCGGCGTGAAGGATACCGATACATTGCTGGCGCACAGCCTGACGCCGCAACAGCGCATGGAGCTGGCTGAAAAGTGCGGTGTCACCGAAACGAAGGTGTTGAAATTTGCCAACATGGTCGACCTGTACCGCATCAGCGGCGTCGGTTCCGAGTTTTCCGAACTGCTGGAAGCGGCCGGTGTCGACACAGTGCCGGAACTGGCGCGTCGCAATGCCGCCAATCTGACCGCCGCAATGGCTTCGGTCAACACCGCAAAGAAACTGACGCGTCGGGTGCCATCCGAAGCCGAAGTCACCAAATGGATCGAGCAGGCCAAAACCCTGCCGCGCAAGCTGGAATACTGATCCGTTGATCGCAACACCCGCACCGGGCTGCTTGGGTGGCGATTCCGGGTCGCAGGCGCATCGGATCGCGGGCGCATCGGATCGTCTTTTTTCGATTCGATGAACCCGGCACGGCACGGTACGGTAAGCCCCACAGCGCAAACAACATCCTTCATAGAATGCGTGCTACGCGACCCTGCCTCCCATTGCTGCGCTGGATGCTGCTGTGCCTGTTCACGCTGCAAATGCTCGGCATGGCCTGGCATCGGCACGACCTGACCGAGGCGTCATCCGATTGCGTCAGCTGCTGTCTGGCCGCACAACTGCCGTCCGGCGGTCCGGCCTCGCCAGTAGTCGCACTGGTCGCGCTGACCGTGGTGTTGAGTCGTATTGCGCCGCAGTCGATCAAATCCTTCGTCGCCGTTGACGGCTACCTGAGCCCTCCCGCGCAGGCGCCGCAGCGCGTCCGTGCTCCGTCTTAATCCATCCTTCATCATTGATTTGACGGCGGTCTGTCTGCTCGAGCGGCAATGAGCGCAATTGCGTCGCCGGCCGCACGATGATTGGTCATTGAATTTGGCAATGCGGCTGCGCTGCCTGCGTCCGCGACCACTGATCGCACCAACCATGCGCCCCGCGAGTCCTGCTGCGCGCTGGTTCCTGCGTCCGCGACCACTGATCGCACCAACCATGCGCCCCGCGAGTCCTGCTGCGCGCTGGTCAAACGTCAAGTCTCACGCAGAATTTGCCTGAGCATGGCACCCGGCCGGTGCCATTTTGCCGCAGCGTCTGCTGCACCGAAAGACTGTTCATGCCACAACAAATTCCCGTCACCATCGTCACCGGCCTGCCCGGCAGTGGCAAGGCTGAGTTATTGCACCGGATCCTGAGCGAAGCCCACGGCCGGCGCATCGCCCTGGTCCGAGCCTGCGTGGTTCATCGCATCAGTGCGGTCGACCAGCCAGGGCGGACCAAGGTATCGCCTGCTTGATTGACACCATGCTGAAGCATACGTATTATCGGTCGTGACTATGAAACTGTCCCGCTCATCGCGTTTTGTTGCCGCGTTAATTACCTTGATCAGCCTGCTATTCATGCAGCTGGCGGTGGCTTCTTACGTGTGTCCGGCATTCGGCATGGACCAGCCTGGCCAGATGCTGTCTGCATCGGCCGACATGCCGGATCAGGATATGCCGGGCTGTCAGGACATGGATCAAGTCCAGCCGAGCCTGTGTCACGCGCATGGGCAAATCGGCAATCAATCGCTGGACAAGCCCGAGCTGCCACATGTCCAGCCATTTATCACGGCTGGGCTCGCAGTTCAATTGAGCCCTGTAGCCATCATTGCTCGCGCCATTGGCACGCCGCCGGCTGCGGCACTTCTCACCAGAACCACTGCGCCGCCTTTGGCGATACGTAACTGCTGTTTCCGCATTTGACCTTCCAGATCGTGTAGTTCGTCATCGTTGCGCGTCATGCGCAGGCGATGTTGTTCCATGCCATCTGGAGGTTTCATGTCTTCCCTGTTTTCAGCGCATGGGCTAGCGCTTAAAAAAATCCGTCGACTACCGCGAAGCATCGCATTCTCTACAGTGCTTGGCGCGCTTGCGCTCATGCATGCGGTGCACGCGGCCGATGTTCCGTTGACCTTGGCCCGCGCACAACGGCTGGCCATCGAACGTTCGCGCCAATTGGCGGCGCAAGATTATGCTGCCACCGCTTCCCGCGAGTTAGCGGTCGCGGCTGCTCAATTGCCTGATCCGGTGCTCAAGGTCGGGATCGACAACCTGCCAGTCAATGGCCAGGACCGCTTCAGCGCTACCAACGATTTCATGACCATGCGCCGGATTGGCGTGACCCAGGAAATCACCCGCGCCGACAAACGCCAATTGCGTGCCGCGCGCTTCCAACGCGAAGCAGACAAGGCCGTCGTTGAAAAAACCGCGACTGTGGCTGCAATCGAGCGCGATGCCGCGCTGGCCTGGTTTGAGCGCTATTACGCCGAAGCGATGGCGGCAGTCATTGCCGAGCAGGGGGCGCAAGCCAGACTGGAAATCCAGGCGGCCGAGGGCGCATATCGTGCCGGCCGCGGCAATCAGGCCGACGTCTTTGCGGCACGCAGCGCACTGGCTGGGTTTGATGATCGCGCCAGTGACATCGAGCGTCGCATTCGCAATGGCAAGACCATGTTGGCGCGCTGGATCGGCGCAGCGGCGGACCTGCCGTTGGCCGCCAAGCCTGCCACCGACGCGATCCGTTTGGAGCCCGCCTCGCTCGACAGCCAGCTGCTCCACCATCCGGACATTGCGGTGCTCGTTAAGCGGGAAGAAATCGCCGAAACCGAAGCGCAACTGGCGCGCGCCAATAAAAAGTCCGACTGGAGCATGGAGCTTGCGTTCCAACAGCGTGGCCCAGCCTTTTCGAACATGGTGTCTCTTGGCGTGTCGATTCCGCTGCAATGGGATCAAAAAAACCGCCAGGACCGTGAGTTGTCGTCCAAATTGGCGCTGGTGGAACAGGCAAAGGCGGAGCGCGACGAAATGCTGCGCAGTCATGTTGCCGAGACTCGCGCCATGATCGACGAATGGCAAAGCGATCGCGAACGGCATGCCCGCTACGAGCGTGAATTACTCCCGCTGGCCAATGACCGGACCCAAGCGGTAATCGCGGCCTACCGTGGCGCCAAGGCCAGCCTCGCCGATGTGCTTGCGGCGCGCCGCAACGAAATCGACGTGCGGATCCAGGCGCTGCAACTGGCGACCGATACCGATCGTCTGTGGGCCAAAATCAATTTTCTGTTTCCCACCGACGAAGCTGATGCGCACGCGGCGATGTTGAAACACAAGGATACGAAATGAAGCACAAGAAAATTATCGTCGCCATCGCGGCGGTGGTGCTGGCTATGGCAAGTGCGTACGGTCTGTATTCGGCCGGCGTGAACCATGGCAGCAAGATGGCGTCCGCGGTGCCGAACGCCGCTGCATCGTCACCACCAAGTGCGCAGAACGCCGTCAACGGCAAGAAGGTGCTGTATTGGCACGATCCGATGGTGCCGGGTCAAAGATTCGACAAGCCGGGCAAATCGCCGTTCATGGATATGCAGCTGGTGCCGGTGTATGCGGACGATGCGGCCGGCAATGCAGCTGATGACGGCATGGTCAATATCAATCCCCGGGTGCAGCAAAATCTCGGTATCCGTACCGCCGAAGTCGCCAAGGGTAATTTGACCTCGGCAGTCGAAGCGGTCGGAAGCGTCGCCTACAACGAGCGCGATGTGGCGCTGGTGCAGGCGCGCAGCAATGGCTTCGTGGAACGACTGTTGGTGCGGGCGCCGCTCGACCCGGTACGCAAGGGGCAAGCGCTGGCCGAACTGTATGTGCCCGATTGGGTAGCGGCCCAGGAAGAGTACCTGTCGGTCAGGCGCATGCAGGGCAATGGCGTGAGTGGATTGCTGGACGGCGCCCGCCAACGCATGCGCCTGGCCGGTATGACCGATGACCAGCTGCGGCTGGTGGAAACCACCGGCAAGGTGCAGCCTCGCCTGACGATTTTCGCCCCGATCGGCGGCGTGGTGTCGGAACTGTCTGCGCGCGAAGGCATGACCGTGATGGCTGGCGCGCCCTTGTTCCGGATCAATGGCCTTCGCACGATATGGGTTAATGCCGACGTCCCGGAAAACCTGGCCGCGCAGCTGCGCCCGGGCATTGCAGTGGAAGCGCGCACGCCTTCGTTACCCGGAACCAGCTTCAAAGGCCGGGTCAGTGCGATCCTGCCCGAAGTCAATCCTGCCACGCGCACGCTGAAGGCGCGGGTTGAACTGGCCAATCCGTCCGGCCAACTGGTGCCGGGCATGTTTGCCACGATCAGTTTCACGTCCATCGCCCGCAAGGACGTGCTGCTGGTGCCGACCGAGGCGGTGATCCAGACCGGAACCAGGAGCGTCGTGATGCTGGCGCAGGGCGATGGCAAGTTCATCCCGATCGAGGTCGAGATCGGAACCGAGACCAACGGCCAGAGCGAAATCCGCAAGGGCCTGGCAGCCGGGCAGAAGGTGGTCGTATCGGGGCAGTTCCTGATCGATTCCGAAGCGAGTCTGAAAGGAACCGCAACGCGCATGAGCGACATGCCAGCACAGCATGGACAGAATAGACCGAACGGCGACGAGGCGGCCGGGCCGACGCATCACGGGCAAGGCAAGGTCGAAAGTATCGACAAGGACCAGATCACGATCTCGCATGGTCCGATTCCGACCCTGCAGTGGGGACCGATGACGATGGCTTTCAAGTTGCCGGCGAGCGGCCCGCCCAAGGACATTGCGGTAGGCGACAGTGTCGTGTTCGAGATTCAGGCGGCCAAGGATGGCGCGTTCACGATCACTACAATTGCGCCGACTGCGGCGGTACCGATGTCGGACCGGAAAGATAAAGCAATGGATCGCGCGATGAAGACGCCTGCCGAACCGTCCGGAGCGGGCAAATGATCGCCAGACTGATCCGCTGGTCGATCGCGAATCGTTTTCTGGTGTTGTTGGCGACACTCATGGTCACCGCCTGGGGCATCTGGTCCTTGGCGCGCACCCCGCTCGATGCGATTCCCGACCTGTCGGATGTACAGGTCATCATCCGCACCAGTTATCCCGGCCAGGCACCGCAGATCGTCGAGAACCAGGTCACCTATCCATTGACGACCACGATGCTGTCGGTACCCGGCGCCAAGACGGTGCGCGGATATTCGTTCTTCGGCGATTCCTTCGTCTATATCCTGTTTGAGGATGGCACCGACCCGTATTGGGCGCGTTCGCGCGTGCTCGAATATCTAAACCAAGTGCAATCGCGCCTGCCACCGCAGGCCAAGACCGCACTCGGGCCGGACGCCACCGGCGTCGGCTGGGTCTACGAATATGCGCTGGTGGATCGCAGCGGCAAGATCGACCTGTCGCAGCTGCGCGCGTTGCAGGACTGGTTCCTCAAATACGAGCTGAAGGCGGTAGCGAACGTATCCGAAGTGGCGAGTATCGGCGGCATGGTGCGCCAATACCAGATCGTGCTCGACCCGGACAAGATGCGCGCCTACAACATCGCGCATGGCAAAGTGATCGAAGCGGTGCAGAAGGCCAATCAGGAAACCGGCGGTTCGGTGCTGGAACTGGGTGAGGCCGAATACATGGTGCGCGCATCGGGTTATCTGACATCGCTGGACGACTTCCGCAAGATTCCCTTGATGACGACCGACGCCGGGGTGTCGGTACGGTTGAGCGACGTGGCGCGCATCCAGGTCGGGCCGGAAATGCGGCGTGGTATTGCCGAACTGAATGGCGAAGGCGAAGTCGCCGGCGGCGTGATCATCATGCGCTCCGGCAAGAACGCGCTGGAAACCATCAAGGCGGTGAAGACCAAACTTGAAACGTTGAAAGCGACCCTGCCAGCCGGTGTCGAGATCATTCCGACTTACGACCGTTCCAGCCTGATCAAACGCGCGGTGACCAATCTGCAAGAAAAGCTGGTCGAGGAATTCATTGTCGTTGCCGTGGTCTGCGCGATCTTCCTGTTTCATTTGCGCTCGGCATTGGTCGCCATCGTCACGCTGCCGATTGGCATCCTGATAGCGTTCATCGTCATGTATTACCAGGGCGTCAATGCCAATATCATGTCGCTTGGCGGCATTGCCATTGCCGTCGGCGCGATGGTCGATGCCGCCGTGGTGATGATCGAGAATGCCCACAAGCATATTGAAGCGTGGAACCACGCCCATCCCGGTGAAAAATTGAAAAGCAATGACCACTGGAGCGTGATCGGCGACGCCGCAGCCGAGGTGGGGCCGGCGCTGTTTTTCTCGCTGTTGATCATCGTGCTCTCCTTCATTCCGGTGTTCACGCTGGAAGCGCAGGAGGGACGCCTGTTTTCCCCATTGGCCTTTACCAAGACCTATGCGATGGCGGCGGCCGCTGGCTTGGCCGTGACCCTGATCCCGGTATTGATGGGCTATCTGATTCGTGGCCGCATTCCCGATGAGGACAGGAACCCGCTCAATCGCTTTCTGATTGCAGCGTACCGTCCGTTGCTCGATGGCGTGCTGCGGTTCCCCAAAACGACCTTACTGGTGGCAGCGCTGGTGGCCATCGTGACGATCTGGCCCATGTCACAGCTCGGCGGCGAATTCATGCCGCCGCTCGATGAAGGCGACGTGCTGTATATGCCGTCGGCGCTGCCTGGCTTGTCGGCGGGCAAGGTGTCCGAATTATTGCAGCAGACCGATCGGCTGATCAAAACCGTGCCGGAAGTGCAAAGCGTGTTCGGCAAGGCGGGTCGCGCCGAGAGCGCAACCGATCCCGCACCGCTCGAAATGTTCGAGACCATGATCCAGTTCAAACCGCACAATCAGTGGCGAGACGGCATGACGCCGGACAAGCTGGTGCAGGAACTGGACCGCATCGTCAAGGTGCCCGGACTGTCTAACATCTGGGTGCCGCCGATTCGCAATCGGATCGACATGCTGGCCACCGGCATCAAAAGTCCGGTCGGGGTCAAGGTCGCAGGCGTCAGTTTGCAGGAAATTGACCGCATTACCGGCGAAATAGAACGCGCCGTCAAGCACGTACCGGGCGTGTCGTCGGCGCTGGCCGAACGTTTGAACGGTGGGCGGTATATCGATGTGAATATCGACCGCGATGCGGCCGCCCGCTATGGCTTGAATATTGCGGACGTGCAAAGCATTGTGTCGGCGGCGATTGGCGGCGACAACATTGGCGAAACCGTCGAGGGCTTGCAGCGCTTCCCCATCAATGTGCGTTATCCGCGCGAAGTGCGCGACTCGGTCGAGAAACTGCGCCAGCTATCGGTGCTGACTGAACGCGGCGCCCAAATCCGACTTGGGGATATCGCGGCGATTCGCATCAACGATGGCCCGCCGATGCTGAAAAGCGAGAATGCGCGCCTGTCGGGCTGGGTCTATGTCGATATTCGTGATCGCGATCTAAGCTCCACCGTGCACGACATGCAGCAGGTCGTGGCCAAGGAAGTCAAATTGCCAGCTGGTTACTCTATCGCGTGGTCGGGACAGTTCGAGTATCTGGAGCGCGCCACCGCCAAACTCAAAATCGTGGTGCCAGCAACCTTGCTCATTATCTTCGTCCTGCTGTATCTGACGTTCAAGCGCTTTGATGAAGCGGCATTGATCATGGGGACGCTGCCGTTTGCGCTGGCCGGTGGTATCTGGCTGTTGTGGTTGCTCGATTATCAGCTGTCGGTCGCTGGCGGCGTCGGCTTCATTGCATTGGCGGGCGTATCGGCCGAGTTCGGCGTGATCATGTTGCTCTATTTGAAACATGCCTGGGACGAACGTCTGGCCAACGGTAATGGTAGTGAAGCCGATCTGCTCGATGCGATTCGTGAAGGTGCGGTGTTACGGGTGCGCCCCAAGGCGATGACGGTGGCAGTCATCATCGCCGGTTTGGTGCCAATCATGCTGGGCACCGGCACCGGGTCGGAAGTCATGCAGCGCATCGCCGCACCGATGGTAGGCGGGATGATCACGGCGCCACTACTGTCGATGTTTGTGGTCCCTGTGGTCTATCTGCTGTTGCGTCGGCGTCAGATTCGCGCCACCAGTATGGCGTCGCAAGTGGAGGCATAGTCCTTATGAAACTGTTTGGTGCACACCGTTCGGGCAAGCACATCACGCATTGCGTGAGGCGCACGGTTGTGCTGATCTGTTTGGTCTGGGCCGGCCATGCGCAGGCGTTGCCGTTGCAGCTGCAGCTGCAGATCGACGTGCGTGCAGCTGCGGCGATCAAGCAGCAGATGGCAATGGCAGATTGCCTGCCATGCGCCTCCTGCTATATGGCACCACCTTCTGCTGCGCGCATGGCCGGAAGCGGTGACCATCCTGATGTTGCGGCTGCCTCTTGGATAATGCGGCTTGATCTACCAACCGATTCTCATGCATTTGTGCCGGAGGGTTCAGTACGGCCAGCGCTTGCGCTGCGAGTTTTGTACTGTCGCTGGTTGAATTAGCGCGGCGACGATGTGAATGCGCGAAAGCCTTCCTACTCACAGCACAGCCAATTTACAGAGGAATTCATCATGAAAAAGTTACTTCTTACTCTGCTCTGCGTCAGTACCGTTGCCACCGCATTTTCGGCCTTCGCTGGTCCCGACTGGCAGGTGATTGAACAAGGGCGCAAGGCCAAGCACGCTCAACTGGCACAGGCGGCAGCCAGTAAAGATCATCAAGCCGGAATGGACCGCAAAATGGACAACAAAATGGACCATCAAATGGATCCGAAAATGCATGAAAAAATGGATCAAATGATGAAGGATTGTCAGGAAATGATGAAGCAGTCTTAACCCGTTTTTGAAGCCTAATGCGATCTCTCAGGACGGCCATGCCCCCAGGAGAGGTCGCTACAGCCCAGGCAGCTATCGATAATGTTTTGTGGTACCAACCCCACCTTAGCCAATGAAGGAAATTGCAATGAAATTTACCGCAACCGTATCCCTGATCCTCGCTTTGTCCGCCTCCGGTCTCGCCATGGCGCAGTCTGGTGGCACGAAGAATATGGATATGAAAGACATGAACAGGAAGACCATGCAGATGGACAAAATGACTTCCGATTCCACCGCTACCGCCACAACCCATAAGGCGACAGGTATCGTGAAGGCGGTTGATCCTTCAAAGGGCACGGTGACGCTGGCACATGGGCCTGTCAAAAGCTTGAATTGGCCGGCAATGACGATGAGCTTCGTTGTGAAGGACAAGACGTTCTTCGACAAATTCGCCGTCGACAAGAAAGTGACCATCGATTTCATCAAACAGGACGCTGATTACGTCGTTAGCGCGGTGAAGTAACGGGGAGGACAAATGATTGATCGCCGAGAATAAGTCGTTCGATTCAACTCAGCGGCGCTGGTGTGCCGCAAGGAGTGCAGGCCATGCGTGATCTAAGTGGTTTTGCCGGGCACTATGGACATTGGGGATGGGTCGCGATTATTGTCGTGATCGTGTCCTGGATGCTATATCGCTACGCGGCACCCAAGGGCTGGCGCGAATGGAGCGGTGCCGGATTGATTCAGGCATTCATTATCGCGCTGTATGCCGAAATGTACGGTTTTCCCCTGACGATCTATCTGCTGACGGAATTTCTCGGTATCGACCTTCCGATGTATGCCCATACCGGCCATTTATGGGCTTCGCTCCTTGGTTACGGTCCGGGTGGCGCGATGACCGAAATGCTGCTCGGCGGCGCTTTTATCCTGTTGGGCGTCGTGCTGTTAATCGCTGGCTGGAGAAAAGTTTACCAAGCACGTCGCGAAGAGCGTTTTGTCAAGGACGGGCCGTATGGCGTGATCCGTCATCCCCAGTACACAGGCATCATGCTGGCGGTATTCGGCCAGATCGTGCACTGGCCGACGCTCATTACCTTAATACTCTTTCCCGTGATTGTGCTGGTCTATGTTCGGCTCGCGCGCCAGGAAGAACGAGAAATGGTCAGCCGCTTCGGTACCGCCTATCAGGATTACATGCGGCAGATACCGAGGTTTTTCCCGCGACGGGGCGACTGGATCCGGCTTATAGACACACTGTCAATGTGATTGGCGGGAGTGATTGATTGGGGATGACGGAATCATCCATTACGTGGAGAGCAGAATGAACTTGAAATATGTGATTGCCATTATTCGCCCCGACGTTTTGGCGGCGCTGGAAACCAAACTCGGCAGCCTTCATGTACGAGGATTGACCGTGACGAAGGTAAAGGGATTCGGCGAGTACACCGACTTCTTTTCAAAAAACCATCTGACAGAACACCTCAAAGTGGAAATTTTTTTGGAAGAGTCAAAGGTTGAGGAGTTGACGAATGCCATTATGGATGTAGCGCACTCCGATATCCCGGGCGCAGGTATCTTGGCGGTGTTGTCGGTGGATAAATTTTTCCACATTCGCACGCGGTCCGAGTTTTAACCGGTTACATCCTTGTGCGCCTCGGATGCGCGTAACGATGGGTCTATGTCGATATTCGCGGTCGTGATCTCGGTTCAACGGTGCACGATATGCAGCAAGCGGTCGCCAGGAAGGTGAAGCTGACGCCCGGTCATCATCGCGGGTCTGGTGCCGATCATGCTCGGTGCGGGCACCGGATCAGAAGTCATGCAGCGCATCGCCGCGCCGATGGTGGGCGGGATGATCACCGCACCATTGTTGTCGATGTTGGTAATGCCGGCAGCGTATTTGCTGATGCGTCGTCGGCAATTGCGTGCCATGCGCGCCGCGATGTCGGATCAGGGGGCAATCGGTTATGGAACATAGACTGGGTTGCATCTCGATAGAGGCCTGAAAACATATTTTTTTACCCCGACTTTTTACCCCTCAACTCAACTAACCAAGGAGAACACAATGAAACAACTCACAACGCTGTTCCTGACGCTTGCATTCACCGCATCTAATGTTGCATTTGCGCAGTCTGGCGACATGAAGGACATGGATATGAAGCAGTGCATGGAAATGAAGGGCATGAACGGCATGGACAGGCAGAAATGCGAAGGGATGATGGACATGCACAAGGGCAAGAAAGCCAAGGATGCGGCCGTTCATCAGGCGTCTGGCGTGGTGAAGGCGGTCGATCAAGCGAAAGGGTCGGTGACCCTCGCGCACGGACCGGTTAAAAGTTTGAACTGGCCAGCAATGACGATGCGTTTCGTGGTGAAAGACAAGATGCTCTTCGATAAGCTGGCGGTGAACAAGAAAGTAAAGGTCGAGTTTGCCAAGCAAGATGGCGACTATGTCGTGACGAAGGTGAAATAAGGCAACATGCTCACCCGCAGCACGATTGGTTCTCCTGAATGGGCGGGCATTTCACCGACCCGAACGAGCAGAACACACAGCAGTCACCCGGATTTGGGCGCAGTAACGCGTGACATGAGTTGCACTCATAGTAGAACTGACAGGCATCCCGCGGCATAATTTCGGAGCCTGTCAGATTTCTTGTGTGAAAGAAGTCATACGATAAAATTTATCCTTGGAAAGGATACGTATGACAACAATCGACAAAGCCACGCTGGACAAATTGCTTGAAGGCGTAGATCCGAATAATCCGCAATCGATGTTTACCGACGCGGGGCTGTTTGGCCGGCAACTCCGGAAAATGAAAGAAACTAACCGACCTTCCTTGCCGCAACACTTCTCTCATTTTTGCGTGAGACAGGTCAATGTTGCCTCACCGGTCGCCGACACAGTTTGATTCCACCTATTAGTAGTTTGCGCACCGAGCACATTGGGTATCACGCAGGACACCCCCGTCGATGCGTAATCGTACTGTACAGCGCGACCGGTAGTGGGAGGCGTGACACTGCCGGTGCACTTCAATATTGAAACCTTGTCGCCGCTCTGGAGAATAACATTCTTGAGTTCGCCAACAAGAACGGGACTAGCATTATTGTTCCCATCGAATAGCCCGCAATAACTGTTCACATCATAACTTCCGACATGAACTGCATGTGCAGCGGACATGCCAAATACACTGAGGACTGCGAGTGCGAATATATTCTTTTTCATTATGAATCTCCTTGTTTAACGAAAGGCAGATAAAAGCATAAAAAGCAAAACTTGAGTTTTTGTTGACCTTTTTTAAGCGACACCCACCTCCTTTGGAAACTATTGAAAATGCGTTTCATTTTCCTGCAAGCTGTTTTTAAGCTTCTGCGGTGTGTCCAAACTACTTTCAAATTACTTTGTTACTCCCTGTCACCTGCGCGCGGGCCAACTTTATCGCCTGGTCTTCCGCCAAGGCTATTCACTTGCTCTTTTTTAAAAACGAAGCCAAAAGACTTGATTAGTTTCATCGTAGAAAAAACGATTCCTGCGGGGGGTGATATGGGGTTAACGAATGAAGCTGGTAATGGCGACTGCCACGCTAGCGGGTTAGTCCAAAATTAACTGTAGTCCATCCAATAACTCTGTCAATCTACGTCGGGGTATTACAAGTCTGCGGCTTGACTGAACTCAATATGCAGTTTTGCTGCGGCGACTGATGTACCTCTGCATAAGTCAGCAATTACGTGAGACGTGGGGACATGGAGACGTTGTATCAGGATGCCAAGCAGGGCATCCCTTTTGTTTTATGGCTTTGAAAACCCATGTGTTTCCTAAAGCACCCATGATTTAGAACGCTCCCATGCCCCACGTCCAAAAACGTGCCTCGGAGGCACATTCACCCCCACAAAACCCCATTGCTTTGCGAAAATAGTACAAGTTTAAAAGTGACAGCAACTATCCTTTTAAACCATTATTCACAGCAGCAGATATATGCACCAAAGACATTCGAGAGATTTCTTGCGGACGTGTCGCCGCTCCGCAGGATTTACTCGGTGCGAAATTACTCGCCTCATGGGATTTGAGAACCGTTCGAATCTCTCCCGAGTGGAGAGAGGGAAACGCGTCCCAAAGCTGGAGCAGGCATTGCGTTATGAATTTCTCTTCGGCGTTCCGATAGAAAAATTAGTTCCCGGCCTTTGCGACCAAGTCCTCAATGGATTATGGGAAGACATACAGTCGCAGATCGGCGCTTGTGATGGCGCCAAAAATCCTAAATCCAAGCGCAAGTGCGACATCCTGCGCGCGGCAAAGGAGCGGATCGAATCTATGAGCTCATAAAAAATAACGTATGAAGCACTCTGCAAAATTCCCGCGCACCCTTGCGCTTTACGTGACCAGACGAGGGGTCGCATTTGTTCTTTTCACTGCCCCCACTTGTGCCACACGACTGGGGCACCAAAGAAGTTCGCGGCAGAGATAAGCATGCGGACGGTATGCGTGCTGCAAAGCAACTGATCGATCGTTTTCATCCCGATGTCCTCGTGATCGAGGACACGCACGAGCGCGGCTCACGTCGTTTCCCGCGCATTCGGCGGCTCCATCGTGGCATCGCGCTCTATGCGGAGCATCGTGGGATCGCAATGGAGGCGTATCCCCGAAGGGTTATCAAGGAAGTGTTCTCACAGGTCGGTGCAGCGACAAAGTACGAGATCGGCTGCGTCATTGTGCGCATGATTCCTGCGTTTTCTGCATGGCTGCCGCACAAACGCAAGCCTTGGGAATCCGAGACTGCTGCGCAAGGAATTTTTGATGCGGCGTCGCTCGGATTAACGTTCTTTGCCAATACGAAGCGGCTGGATATTGCACAAGCTGCGCAAGGAGAAGACGGGGCACCATCGTTGATGCTGGCTGCATAATCGCAGTACCTTGTGTCGTTGTATGTGCATACACTGAGATTGGGTTCTTCGGACTGACGCAAAAATGAGGCGGAGGGGCGGGCCATGCCCGCGATAAGTATTGTGTATTGCCGATCGTGGGCATGGCCCGCTCCTATCTGATGATTTCGGGATGCTCACCCGCAGCACGATTGGTTCTCCTGAATGGGCGGGCATTTCACCGACCCGAACGAGCAGAACACACAGCAGTCACCCGGATTTGGGCGCAGTAACGCGTGACATGAGTTGCACTCATAGTAGAACTGACAGGCATCCCGCGGCATAATTTCGCGCTTGGCATAGCCACAGTGCGGGCATGTCAGCACCGATTCGAGCACGGTATTGATCATCGCTTCATTTCCTCAAGATGATTGAATATATCGAATTTTCATTGGTTAAAGGTTAACCTGGTCAATCCGGTGAAACCCGCCAGCCTTTTGATTTGATTCATCATTCGGATTGCCGGTCGGCGCTCCATTCACACGTCAGGCACTGACAACATTCTCCATCACGTGCGCGCCCGATGGCGCAATCCTGTATGCATGCCCGGCGAAGTCGATATCGGAAATGTCTTGCTGACCTTCATTTTCCACCTGCCGGTGCTATTTTCAATAGACAAAGTTCCCTGGAATTAATTCATTTGCGTCGCCATTGCGTCGCTATTGCATCGCAATGCCATGGTGCAGGCATCGGATTTTCATAAAATTGCGCCGAGCTTGATCACTGTTCCAATTTGGATCAATTAATTCAAGCTGTGTGTATTTGAAACAATTCGTCACCTGGCAATAGCCTGCGAGTAGCACCAACGAACTTGCATGCGGCATCGCTTTTTTGATCGGCACGGTTATTGCGCAACGTAGATTATTGTCGGAGCTTGTTGCGGACGGCGCTCATCAAATATCAGATCGTACCGAGAAACGATTCGAATTGAAGCGATACCACATTGCGCCACGCACCGATCACTCTGCAGACAAAGAACGACAAGACCGGAGACAAAATGTTTCGTTGGAAATCGTTGGCAGGCGCCACCAAAGTGATGCTGGTCGGTGCGCTGGTCATGGTGCGAGCTCAGGTGTTGGCTGCTGACGCGGGGACTGTGCCCGAACAAGAATTACCCACCGTCGTCGTGACGGGTACGATGCCGCTTCCCGGTCTCGGCCTGCCGTTGCGCGATGTTGCCGCGAACGTGCAGACAGTCAAGGGCGCGGCGATCGAGCGGCAACACGCCGGCAATATCACCGAGTACCTGGAACACAACCTGAGCAGCGTCACCATCAACTCGGCGCAAGGCAATCCCTATCAGCCGGATATCAGCTACCGGGGCTTTACCGCGTCGCCACTGCTGGGCACCCCTCAGGGCCTGTCGGTATTTCAGGACGGCGTCCGCATCAACGAACCTTTCGGCGATGTCGTCAACTGGGACCTGCTGCCGCAATCGGCGATTGCACACCTGCAGGTCATGCCGGGTTCGAACCCGATCTTTGGACTGAACACCCTTGGCGGAGCAATCGCCATCACCACCAAGAACGGGCGAACCAATCCCGGTGGCCAGGTAGAAATCTCGGGCGGCTCCTTCGGTCGAAGGACCGTCGAGCTGGAGCAGGGCGGTACGGTCGGTAAGCTTAACTACTTTGTGACTGCCAACGATGCACTGGATCATGGCTGGGCTGATCACAATGCAAGTCGCGTCAAGCAATTATTCGGCAAGGTCGGTTATCAGGATGTCGATAACAGCTTGAACATGAGCCTGACCGCGGCGGATAACGAATTGCAGGGTTCGCAAACAATTCCGCGTTCGTTTCTCGACAATCGTCGGCAGTCCTACACCTTTCCAGATCAAAATTTGAACCGCGCGACGCTGTGGAGTTTGTCGGGTAGTCATCATTTCAACGAAACATTGCAGCTGTCTGCCAACGCCTACCATCGCAACTACCGCAACGAGAATACCAGCAGCAACGTCAACGGCGACTACGGCGCCAGCGATCCGATCGAGGCGCGCAATGCCCGCTCCATCGTTGATCAGAGCAGTTATGGCTTAAGCCTGCAACTGAGCTACTTTGGCAAATTGGCCGCCATGGACAATCAGCTTGTGGTCGGCATCGCCGGTGATTTCGCGAATGCACAATTCCGGCAGTCGAGCCAAGACGCACGCTTTATTGCTGACCGCAACACGGTCGGCTCCAGCGACTATGGGCTGAATACCGATGCAAAAACCCGTAACAGCAACCTTGGGGTTTTCTTTTCCGATACCTTGTCGCTCAACGATCATTGGTCCGTCACCGCATCCGGCCGTTACAATCATGCACGGGTCAAGATCAACGATCGCAGCGGCGCGCAGCCGTTGCTTGACGGCGATCATGCGTTTTCGCGCCTCAATCCGGGGTTTGGCGTAACTTACAATCCGACGCCAGCACTGACCGCCTATGCCGCTTACAACGAAGGAATGCGCACTCCCACCGCCATCGAATTGGCTTGTGCAGATCCGGACGCTCCATGTTCGCTTCCAAATTCCTTCATCGCCGATCCGCCGTTGAAGCCGGTGGTTGCCAAAACCGCCGAGTTCGGCGTGCGCGGCAAGCTGGGCGCTGCATCTGGCTGGAGCGCATCGGTGTTTCGGACCGCGCTGGACAACGACATCCAATTCATTAGCAGCAGCGGAGCATCCACCGCCACTGGCTATTTTCAGAACGTCGGCAAGTCGCGCCGACAAGGTCTGGAAGTCGCGGCCCACACGGTCATGGGCAAACTCGACGCGACCCTCAGCTACAACTACATTGATGCCACGTATCAGACCGCCTTCGTACAGCACAGTGCAAGCAATTCCAGCGCCAACGCCAATGGCGACATTGTCATTCGGCGCGGCAACAAGATGACGGGCGTGCCGCAAAACACCATCAAGCTGCGCCTGGACTATGCGGCGTCGCCGAATTGGAACATCGCTACCAACCTGCTATATCGCAGTGCGATTTTTGCGCGTGGCGACGAAGATAACCAGGACCGTAATGGCAAGATCGCGGGTTACACCGTGGTCAATCTCGATACGACCTATGCGGTCACCAAGCATCTGCAAGTGTTTGCACGAGTGAACAATTTGTTCAACAAGCAATATGCCAATTTTGGCGTGCTTGGGCAGAATTTCTTCAACGGGGCGGGACACTCTTTCGACGGTGCCAACATCAGCAACGAGCAATTCATTGGCCCGGGCGCACCGCGCGGGGCGTGGGTCGGCTTGAAGTACTCGTGGAAGTGATGAAGCGCCATGATATGAAAAATAATGTGTCAGGACGCGCCCGGGTGTTGTGACGCGTGCAGCTGAGGCTGAATTCCGATTGTTAATCCTGCCGAAAATTTCGAGAGGTTCCACCGTCATGAACACTAATCATTTTCAAAATGAATGCCTGACTTTATCGCCCCACGGGTTTCCTGGCCGGACACCGCATGGGCTCGGCTTGTTCGCAGCCGTTAGACGGCGCTTGCCCCTGCTTGGCGCGGTGCTGTCGTCTGCCCTGCTGATGCCTTGCCCGTCGATCGCGAGTCCATTTGCGTATGTTCCGAATGAAAAATCCGGGACCATATCCATCATTGACTGCGCCAGCGATAGTGTGGTTGGACACATTCAGGCCGGTACCAAACCGCGCGGCCTGGCCGTCAGTCATGACGGAAACACCTTGTACGTTAGCGATCAGCCGGCCAATGCATTGCTGATTGTGGATTTGCGGAAAAGAGCGGTAGTGGGCACGGTGCCTTTGGGTGAGTCGCCCGAAGGGGTCGGCATTTCGCCGGCAGGAGACTGGGTCGTTGCAGCCAGCGAAATAACGAATTCGGTCAGCTTCATATCGACTGCAACCAACAAGAAGGTATTCAGCGTCAAGACGGCGGGGAAGAATCCCGAGCACGCGGAATTCAGCCCGGATGGAAAATGGCTGTACGTCAGTGCAGAGGAGGCTGACTCGATCGATATTATCGATGTCTCAAAACGGCAGCAGGTCGCGTCGGTAACACTGGGAATGCGCCCGCGCGGCATCGCTTTCAAGCCGGATGGCAGTCAGGTCTACATCGCGGCCGAGATTGCCAGCATGATCTATGCGGTGGACGTGGGCACGCAAAAGGTCGTGGCGCAGATCAAGGGCGGTAATTTTTCGAATGGCGTCACCATGGCCCCGGATGGGAGCCGGGTCTATATATCGAATGGCAAAGACGGCACGGTATCGGTGATCGCTACCGCCAACAACGCAGTCATCGCCACCATCCCGGTCGGCAAGCGTCCCTGGAACATGGCGATCACACCTGACGGCAAAAAATTGTATGTGGCGAACGGCCGATCCGACTCGGTGTCCGTCATCGATACCGAAACCAATACGGTCAGCAAGGAAGTGGCAGTCGGCGCGCTGCCCTGGGGCGTGGTGATCCGATGAGCACGCTGCCATTAGCGGAAGGCAAGCGGGGCGAACGTTACGCCTTGCCGGCGATTGGCTTGCACTGGGTGATCGCGGTGCTGATCATCGGTATGCTGTTTCTAGGCTACTACATGGTCGGGATTCCGAAGGGGACGCCAGACCGGGCACTGTATTTCAACCTGCATAAGTCCTTCGGCGTGCTGGCCGGGGTGCTGATATTGATGCGCTTAGGGTGGCGTCTGACGCACGCGGCGCCACCGATGCCGAATGGCATGCCGCACTGGTCGACAAGAGCGGCAAGGTGGAGTCATCGGCTGCAGTACCTTTGCATGGTACTGCAGCCCGCGACTGGCTATCTGTCATCTTCGTTCAATAAGTATGGAGTCAAGTTCTTCGGCTTCGCTCTGCCCAACTGGGCCTGGGAGGACAGGCAGTTGCGCGATCTGTTCATGGGATTTCACCAGATCATCGCGGTCGTGTTTGCTGCGCTGATCGCGCTGCATGTGCTGGCAGCATTCAAGCATCTGCTGGTCGATCGCGACCGCGTATTTAGCCGGATGCTGCCATAGTTGAGGCATATCTGCCTGCGATGAACTGCGATCAGAATCTGAACAGACCGATGTCGATGTGATCCGATTTGACGCATGCCACGCTCGCTGAATGACCTGGATTCCCTACCGTCAGGCCCCCTTTCTGATCCACCCGCGCAGCATTGATCATGCGACGTGACAGTCCTTAAATCGGGGCGTTTCATACGAACGCCCATCGATTATTCAATCCTCGATGCAATTCAACAGCGGTTCCACGATGAATCGCAAGGCTCTCGAACGTCCATCGCGGATTGCCACAGGCATGTATTTTGCCAATAGCCTGATGCAACAACACGCGATGTAATTTTGAAAAAAAACGGATAGATAGAGGAGATCTCGGTGAAAAAGATATTGGATGGACAGAAGTCGATATTGGCATTTATGGCGTTGGGCGCAATTGCTGGCGCTGCACACGCGCAATCGTCAGTAACCGTCTACGGTGTGGTTGATGCGGGTATTGTCAATGTCAATAATCAAAAAAAATCCAGCGGCGGTACGGGAAACGCATTTGCATTCAACACGGGTGGCCTGAGCCCCAGCATTTTTGGATTCAAAGGATCGGAAGATATCGGTGGCGGTTTGAAAGCCAACTTCAATCTCGAAGGCCACTTCTTTTCGGGCACCGGTGAAGGCGGTCAATGGGGCGGGCTGTTTGGTCGTCAGGCGAACGTTGGTCTGTCAAATAGTTACGGTACATTGACATTGGGCAAACAATACTCGCCTGCGGTACTGGCATTTGCCGCAACCGATCCGCGTGGCTTGAAAGAGACCTTTTCTGGCTTGCTGTCCTGGGCATTAACGCAAAGTCCTTTAAACGTCGGAACGGCGACCGCCCCGGCAAACTCCAATTCGGTCATTGACGTTTTTGTCGCGAATGCCATTGGCGTCAGCACAAAAATTGCAGATGTCAATTTGAGCGGCTCCTACAGCTTGGGCGAAAATCCCGGCAGCACTGCCGCGAACCGGGTCATTGCGCTGGGTGCGACCTACGCCGGCCCTGTAACTCTGTCCGCCGCTTACCAGTCGGAGAATGGTCGGCCGGCCGGTTTGACCGGAGGAGACGGCGTGCAAACCAGAAAATATAGTCTTGGTGCCGGCTATACGTTTGGCGATGCCACGGTGACGGTCAACTACCTGAACGACAAGAATAGCGATCCTGCCTCCGGAGTCGAATTGGCCGCGTATCGAATCTATGGCGCAGGGCTGAATTATCGAACATCAGCAAGCAACAGCGCGACCTTGGCGTACTACTATTCCAGCAACAAAGACGGCGCAAGCGATACATCCAGAACATGGATCCTGAGCGATGATTATTCATTGTCGAAACGCACCACCCTCTACGCCCTGGTAGCCGGGGTGAATGCGGGGAGTGGCTATACTTCCGGCGCCCCGTTTGGGGTGGCAAACAATAATGTCTTCCTTGCCGCTGCAGGAAAAACAACCACCGCTGTACAGCTGGGTATCAATCACAGCTTCTAACTGCGCTGTCTGGATCTCAACCTGAGCTGTTAGCGGTTGAGCGGCCGCGGGCGTCGCCGAACAATATTATTTCCTGGCGACGTCCGTCCACGCCCCGACAAAATCCGGGCGATCTCACCTTCCTGCATATCCTGATCGCGCTCATGTTCATTGCAAAATGCCACGAGCGCTGCATCCCCGCGCATACCGCCAGCGCGACACATTGTTTTTCCAGAACGTTCCTCAGAGCGGATTGAAGGTGCTCGTTTCTTCGTCAATTGACGGCGCATGCGGATACGGCGGATCGCATCAACAGACGGATCTGAATAACAGCGGGTCCGATGAGTGAACAATTTGGAACAGTCAGTTTGCCAAGTGTTCAAAAATGAAACAGGTCAGCGATGTATTGGCCGCGGCATGGTCGCGCACGGATGCCCTTCGAGTACCGCTCTGCTCAGGGAAAGAATGCACAGCCAGACGCAATCGACGCCAGTACTGGGCGTTTTCGTTTAAATCCGTGACCCAGTGTCGTTTTGCTGGTCAGTCCATGGCGTGACTTGCACGAGCTACTGCGTGCTGGAGCCGATTCGATCCATGCGACAAAGCTGGCATGGCGATTGCTGAGTAGGTACTGTGTTCGGAGGTACCTACTCCGAAGATCTTGACTCAACATATTTCAACAGGAGGATGACATGAATCTGGCGGACATCAGCAAACTCGGCGTCAAAAACCCATTCAAGCAACGCTACGGAAATTTTATTGGCGGCCAATTCGTGGCGCCGGTGAAGGGTGGCTATTTCGAAAATATTACACCGATTACAGGCCAGGCTTTTTGTGAAGTTGCGCGATCCACCGCGGAAGACATAGAACTGGCGCTGGATGCTGCGCACGCGGCCAAAGCCAGCTGGGGAAAAACCTCGCTCGCGGACCGTGCGAATATCCTCAATAGGATTGCAGATCGGATGGAAGCGAATCTGGAACTTCTGGCGACGGCCGAGACGATCGACAACGGCAAACCTATCCGCGAAACGCTGGCGGCAGACATCCCGTTGGCGATAGATCATTTCCGTTATTTTGGCGGTTGCATTCGCGCGCAAGAGGGCAGCGTCGCGCAGATCGATGCTGAAACATATGCATACCATTTCCATGAACCGCTTGGTGTGGTCGGGCAGATCATTCCCTGGAACTTCCCGATCCTGATGGCGGTGTGGAAAATGGCGCCGGCGCTGGCAGCGGGAAATTGCATCGTTCTCAAGCCGGCTGAACAAACGCCCGCTTCCATTCTGGTCCTGATGGAACTCATCGCAGATCTGCTGCCGCCGGGCGTGCTGAATGTTGTCAACGGCTTCGGTCTGGAAGCAGGCAAGCCACTCGCATCCAGCAAGCGCATCGCAAAGATTGCGTTCACCGGAGAAACCGGTACCGGCCGCCTGATCATGCAATACGCCGCGCAAAATATCATTCCGGTCACGTTGGAATTGGGCGGAAAATCGCCCAACATTTTCTTTGCCGATGTGATGGATCAGGATGATGCCTTCTTCGACAAGTGTCTTGAAGGCTTCGCGATGTTCGCGTTGAATCAGGGCGAAGTGTGCACCTGCCCGTCGCGCGTTCTGATTCAGGAATCTATCTATGAACGCTTCATGGAACGTGCGGTCAAGCGTGTAGCTGCGATCAAGCAGGGAAATCCGCTCGACAAATCGACCATGATCGGCGCGCAGGCGTCGCAGGAGCAGCTCGAAAAGATCCTGTCCTATATGAATATCGGCAAACAGGAAGGGGCGAAGACCCTGATCGGTGGTGACCGGAGCAATCTGACAGGGGATCTGCAAGGCGGCTATTACGTGCAACCGACGATCTTCGAGGGCCATAACAAGATGCGCATCTTCCAGGAAGAAATCTTTGGCCCGGTGGTGTCGGTCACCACCTTCAAGGACGAAGCCGATGCACTGGAAATTGCCAACGATACGCTGTACGGCCTGGGCGCGGGTCTATGGACGCGCGACGGCTCGCGTGCTTTCCGTGTAGGACGCGGCATTCAGGCTGGCCGCGTGTGGACCAACTGCTATCACCTGTACCCAGCGCATGCGGCGTTCGGCGGCTACAAGCAATCCGGCATCGGACGTGAAAATCACAAGATGATGCTCGAGCATTATCAGCAAACCAAAAATCTGCTGGTCAGCTACAGTCCCAACGCCATGGGATTCTTTTAAACGTTGATCGGGCGCCGCTGCCGGCGTGCCTGCCAACTGTCGGGCACGCCGTGCATCTCAGTGCGAGAAGAAAATGAATCCATCTGCCATCCGTCGCGTGGTCGCGACCGAAGCTGCCTTGAGCTTCATCCGGTTGTTACGCGAAAAATACGGGCCATTGATGTTTTTCCAGTCGGGCGGATGCTGTGACGGCAGTTCCCCCATGTGCTACCCATCGGGCGATTTCAGTATCGGGCCGGCCGATGTCTTTCTGGGAACACTGGATGGCCAGCCCTTCTACATAGGTGCCGAGCAATTCGAATACTGGAAACATACGCAGCTCGTGATTGACGTTGTGGCGGGCATGGGCGGCATGTTCTCGCTTGATAACGGCACGGGATCGCGTTTTCTGACGCGCTCGAGACTGTTTTCCGACGAAGAGTGTGCACAGCTGGAATCTGAAACGGTGCCGACCGGACCCGATGCAGGCGGCGCTCCGGTCTAGACAGTGGAGCTGGCAAGCGCAGCAGCCGTTTGTTCTGTTCTGTCACAGCTGCCAAATTCTAGCGCAGCCGAGTTTGCCAGTTTGCCGGGATTTGAGCCAAAAATGCTGTGATGAGTACAAAGAATTGATGGCATGCGCTTTGCCTATAGGTGTCACGCTGGTTGAAATAAAAAAGTGAAGTATCCAATTTACATGAGGAGGGTGACATGCATAAAAAGCTGATAGGTGCACTGTTCAGCGTTGTTGTGAGCAGCTCGTTTTCTGCCCACGCGGCGGGCGTAACGGATGCGATGATTGCAAACGACGCCAAGGCGCCGAACAACGTCTTGTCGTGGGGGATGGGCACGCAAGGACAACGATACTCGCCATTAACGCAAATCAATACCCAGACCGTGAGCAAGCTTACGCCGGCCTGGTCGTTTTCGTTCGGTGGTGAAAAACAACGTGGGCAAGAGTCGCAGCCGCTGATCTATAACGGGAAAATGTTTGTCACTGCATCGTATTCTCGCATCTATGCGATCGATATCAAGACTGGTGCCAAGCTATGGAAATACGAACATCGTTTGCCTGACGGGATCATGCCTTGTTGCGACGTCGTCAATCGCGGCGCCGCCTTGTACGACAACCTCGTGATCTTTGGCACACTCGACGCGCAATTGATTGCATTGGATCAGGACACCGGCAAGATCGTCTGGAAGGAGAAGGTCGACGACTATGCCGCCGGCTACTCCATGTCCGCCGCACCTCTGATCGCCAAAGGGATGTTGCTGACAGGGGTGTCGGGCGGCGAGTTCGGCGTCGTGGGACGGGTTGAGGCACGCAATCCGCGGACCGGCGAGCTAATCTGGACCCGTCCGATGATTGAAGGACACATGGGCTACAAATACGGCAAGGACGGTAAGGCAATTGAAAACGGCATTACCGGTACGACGAACAAATCCTGGCCTGGTGATTTGTGGAAAACCGGTGGCGGTGCAACGTGGCTGGGCGGGACTTACGATGCGTCGACCGGTCTGGCCTATTTTGGCACCGGCAATCCAGCTCCCTGGAACAGCCATTTACGCCCTGGCGATAACCTGTACTCGGCATCCACTGTTGCGCTGGATATCGACACCGGCCAGATCAAGTGGAGTTATCAGACTACCCCGCACGATGGCTGGGATTTCGACGGCGTCAACGAGTTCGTCACGTTCGACATGGATGGCAAACGCTTCGGTGGAAAAGCCGATCGTAATGGCTTCTTTTATGTGATTGACGCCAAAAACGGCAAACTGGAAAACGCTTTTCCATTCGTCAAAAAAATTACGTGGGCCTCTGGCATCGACCTGAAAACAGGCCGCCCTAAATTCATTGCGCAGGGACGCCCTGGCGATCCGACCAAAGGGGAAGCAGGCAAGAAGGGAACGACCGTGTTTGCAGCTCCGGCCTTCCTTGGCGCCAAGAATCAGATGCCGATGGCGTATAGCCCGCAGACCAAGCTGTTCTATGTTCCTGCCAACGAATGGGGCATGGATATCTGGAATGAGCCGGTGAGCTACAAGAAGGGTGGTGCTTTCCTCGGTGCCGGTTTCACCATTCGTCCGGTCAACGAGGATTACATCGGCGTGATGCGCGCGGTCGACCCGAAAACAGGGAAGATTGTCTGGGAACGCAAAAATACTGCGCCGCTGTGGGGCGGTGTGATGACGACCGCCGGCGGCCTGGTGTTTTACGGCACGCCGGAAGGTTTCCTGAATGCGGTCGATGCCAAAACCGGCAAGGAGCTCTGGAAATTCCAGACCGGCTCCGGGGTCGTGGCGCCGCCAGTGACATGGAAGGAAGGCGATACCCAGTATGTAGCCGTGGTGTCTGGCTGGGGCGGTGCGGTACCGTTGTGGGGCGGTGAAGTTGCCAAGAAGGTTAACTTCCTCGAGCAAGGCGGCTCCGTATGGGTATTCAAGCTTCCGGCCAAGTAACGAGTCTCCAGGCCATAAGGCATTGAAGACGCCTTGGCTTCTTCGAACCGCCTTGGGTGCTTTGGCTGACGACTACCGTCGTCAGCCTTTTTTATATTCCTGTTTTCGAGAGAACCGGCTTTCACGACGCAACAGGCAATCCGTGAAATACCCGGGCAATCTGGATTCCGGACCAATTGGTGTGAGAATGAACAAAATGGATGCAGGATGAAAATGGATGACATTGAACTGTCAACGCACGCGCCGAAGCGGTATCAGCCGTCGGCAGCGTTTGTGAAAGACGCGACCATCTCCGGCATGGACGCCTATAATGCACTGTGCGCCGAAGCCGAGCAGGACTTTGAAGGCTTCTGGGCCAAGCTGGCGCGCGAAAACCTGATCTGGCAAAAGCCGTTCACCAAGACGCTCGACGAATCGACTGCGCCGCTCTACAAATGGTTCGAGGACGGCCACCTGAACGTGTCCTACAACTGCCTCGACCGCAACTTGCAAAACGGCAACGCCAACAAGACCGCGATCATCTTCGAAGCCGACGACGGCAAGGTCACCCAGGTGACTTATCAGCAACTGCACCAGAAAGTGTGCAAGCTGGCCAATGGCCTCAAGTCGCTCGGCATCAAGAAGGGCGACCGCGTCATCATCTACGTCTCGATGTCGGTCGAAGGCGTGGCCGCGATGCAGGCCTGCGCCCGCATTGGCGCCACGCACTCGGTCGTATTCGGTGGGTTCTCGGCCAAGTCGCTGCAGGAACGCATCATCGACGCTGGCGCGGTGGCCGTGATCACGGCCGACGAACAATTGCGCGGTGGCAAGGCATTGCCGCTGAAAGCCATCGTCGATGACGCGCTGGCGATGGGCGGCTGCGACAGCGTCAAGAACGTCGTGGTGTATCAGCGCACCGGCGGCAAGATCACTATGGCAAGCGGGCGCGACAGCTGGCTGCACGAGCTGGTCGCGCACCAGGCCGATGTGTGCGAGCCGGAATGGGTCAGCGCCGAGCATCCGCTGTTCATCCTCTACACCTCCGGCTCGACCGGCACCCCGAAAGGGGTCCAGCATTCGTCCGGCGGCTTCCTGCTGTGGGCCATGCTCACCATGAAGTGGACCTTCGACATCAAGCCGAGC
>NZ_JBHRTP010000030.1:0-1437 GCF_042646465.1 Pseudundibacterium arcticum | reverse complement strand
GACAGCTTCACGGTGCAGGTCTCCGACGGCCATGGCGGCCTGGTCACGCAGAGCGTGACGATTGACATCACCGGCACCAACGATGCGGCCGTGATCAGCGGCACGAGCAGCGGTTCGGTGGTCGAAGCCGGTGGCGTGGCCAACGGCACGCCGGGTATGCCGACGGCGACCGGCACGCTGACCGACACCGATGTCGATAACACGCCGAATACCTTCCAGGCGGGATCAGCGGGTACGGCCAGCACCGACGGCTACGGCACCTACGCTGTTACCAGCGGTGGGGTGTGGACCTACACGCTCAATAACAACAACAGTTCGGTGCAGGCGCTCAACAGCGGCGGCACGCTCACCGACCATATCACGGTGAAGACGGCGGACGGCACCACCCAGGTGGTGACGGTCACCATCAACGGCGCCAACGATGCGGCCGTGATCAGCGGCACGAGCAGCGGTTCGGTGGTCGAAGCTGGTGGCGTGGCCAACGGCACGCCGGGTACGCCGACGGCGACCGGCACGCTGACCGACACCGATGTCGATAACACGTCGAATACCTTCCAAGCGGTATCAGCGGGTACGGCCAGCACCGACGGCTACGGCACCTACGCGATGACCGCAGGCGGCACCTGGACCTACACCCTCGACAACAGCAATGGTACGGTGCAGGCGCTCAACAGCGGCGGCACGCTCACCGACCATATCACCGTGAAGACGGCAGACGGCACCACCCAGGTGGTGACGGTCACCATCAACGGCAGCAATGATGCGCCGGTGATTACCTCTGGAGCCTCAGCGAGTACGCCGGAGAATGTATCGACCTCAACGGCGGTGTACACGGTCACGGCTACCGACGTGGATATTCCTACTACGTTGACTTATTCGCTGACAGGCATTGATGCCGCCCTGTTCAATATCAACAGTTCGACGGGTGCCGTGAAATTCAACACGTCTCCGAATTTCGAGGCACCAGCGGATAATGGCGGCAACAACGTTTACGACATTATTGTCCATGCCACCGATGGCATCGCCGATACCACCAAGGCGGTGGCGATTACCGTGACGAATGTCATCGAAACGCCGACCACCACGGTCAGCAATATCCACATCTCGGCGGATTCCGGCACTAGCAGCACGGATTTCATCACCAATGTTGCTGCGCAGAGCATCACCGCAACGCTGAGCGCGCCTTTGGCGGCGGGCGAATCCGTGCTTGGCTCGGTAGATGGCGGCGCAAGCTGGGTTACGGTCGGTACAGTCTCCGGCACTTCGATCACCTGGAGTGCGACGCTCTCCGGCAGCAGTTCCATCGAGTTCAAGGTTGCCAATACTGACGGCCAGAGCGGTCCGACTGCCAGCCAGTCGTATGTGCTGGACACGACGGCGTCGTCTGCGGCGACGATCAGCTCAGTGACGGACGATGTTTCGCCGGTGACTGGCACG
>NZ_JBHRTP010000029.1:0-4720 GCF_042646465.1 Pseudundibacterium arcticum | reverse complement strand
CCAGGTTGGCGCAGATGCTCAATATACTACCGGTAGTGGGTTTGGGAGACAACCGGATAAGCACGGAAGTAACGACCGTCTGAATTGGAAATCGCTGGCCGCTATGACGGTATTGCTGCCTGGCGGCGTCAATTTTCTGGAAAACTGCGTTGTGCGGTTGAGTCACATTCGCATCGCTTTTTGAGTTCGCCCTCAAGTTTGAAACCAGTCACCAAAATGAGGCACGCCGACATCATAAAAAATAAATAAGGTCAGATGCGCGGCGCTGTCGGCTTTGAACCGGTTCTCAAGAAGACCGCTGGTGCGTGCTCAAGCACACAGGCAGAACCTCACCGGCAGCGCAACCACCGTGAACTTATCCTCAACCCTGACTAGCGATGAGCTGGCTGATTTATCCAACTCTGCAACATAAACTCTGCAACAGTGTCGTCAACAATCAAGGGATTGCCGGTCCATTTCCGCGAGATCTTATTCAGCTCGCCGGAACCGGTCATTTTGATGATGGCCTTGTTGAGCCAGTCACGCATTTCCTGGTCTTCCAATCGGACCGCCATGGCATTCGGCTGATGGAAGAAGGTGAATTTGATCGCCAATCCGGCATCGGCCTGCTGCTTCATCACGTCTTTGGCGACGCCATCCGGAATAGCGGCGGCATCGATTTGGTGCGCGATCAAGGCTTGCACCACGGTGGCGTCGTCCTGGTAGCGAACGATTTGCAGGCCGGGGACATTCGCGCGCACCAAGGCGGTTTCCTGGCTTGCGCCACGGTTCACGCCGACCCTATTACACCGTTAGTGATGAAGAGCTTTACCGGCTGCTGGCGTTGGTGGAGCAGACCGAGGGCCTGCAACTTGAGCCATCCGCGTTAGCCGGTGTTCCGGGCATGGCAAGGGTATTGACCGAGCAGCAGCACTACCGAACCCGGATGGGATTGACGGCCTCCCGTCTCGCGAAGGCGACCCATCTCGCTTGGGCGACGGGTGGCAGTATGGTACCTGAGCAGGAAATGGCCATTACGTCGCAAAAGGCAAGCAGTTGTTGCAGAGTGAACAACGCTAGGATGTTCACTAACTACGCGTAGGACTGTGTCCGGCTGAGCCGGCGCAGCTCTCAGCGACACGGCGGCACCGCGGAAGAGCAATTTCAGTGAAAGCCGGTCATCATGGGCAGTGGTCGCTGCCAATCGTGCCGGTCCAGTTTGCGCATTCTCCATTCCGGATCGTAAATGGAGGTTGCCCCGGCAAGATACGCTTCCTGCTGTGTGCGCTGGCGATGCATCCGTCGGAGCTTGAACACGGTCACGTGATGGTGCGCTACTTCTTCGCCGGCTCGGGGCGCCAGCGGCCAATCGAGCTTAGCTTGGGCGAGCAGCGCGTGACGGTCAAAGGGCGTTACTTCATCGGCGTGAACGACACCAACGCCTTGCTCGCGGCCGCGCTGGCGGGCCTTGGCATCATGCATGCGCCGAGCTTCATGGCGCAGCCGCACATCGATGCGGGCCTGCTGGTGCCGGTGCTAAAGGAATGGTCTGCTGAGCTCAACCCGATTTCCATCGTGTATTCGCCGAACCGCCATCTCAGCACGCGAGTGCGGGTGTTCGTCGATTGGATGGTTGAGCTGTTCAATGCGCAGCGGCTTGTCCTCGCTTAACGCTGTCGCCTGTGTTTTTCTTGAGCGTGGCCGCCAATCAACAACCAGGCGCTCAAGGCACTGCCTAATGCCAGCAACGCAGAGAGCAACATCACCCAACGGAAGCCCGATACGTACGATTCCTTAATTGCGCTTTTCAGTGCTACCCGCTCCTGTTCGCTCGCTTGTGCCGGCAACTCGATCGCAGCAAGTTTGGCACGCTGCGCCTCTACTGTGTGCAACTTGTCCGGCGCCATATTCAAGGTCCTGAGATGTCGGTCCAGGCTGCATTGAACGCCAGGTTCATCACAATCCCGAAGATCGCAATGGCCAGCAAGGCGGCGGTACGCGAGACGGCGTTGTTGACGCCTGATGCCGCGCCGGCAAGGCTCTGATCGACCGCATTCATGACCGTCGTGGTCAGCGGCGCGACACTGATCGACATGCCGAATCCCAGCGTCAGCACCGCCGGGAAATAATTAGCCCAGTAACTGCCGCCCACGCCGGGAACGGCGAACCCGGCGAATCCGATTGCCGCAATCGTCGGGCCAATCACGAGCGGTCCCTTGGCGCCATATCGGTCAACCAGTCCCCCGCTCCATCTGGACAGGAAAAACAGCAGTAGCACAAACGGCAGCAGCGCAGCGCCAGCGGCGACCGCGGAATATCCTTGCACTTGAATCAGGTTCAGCGGAAAAAAATACAGGCCGCCGCCAAGCGCCGCATACAGCAGGAGCGTCAGCAAGTTCGCCCCGCTGAAATTGTGGGAACGGAACAAGCGAAGCGGCAGCATAGGGGCGGCATGGCGTGACTCGACGCCAATAAAAAGGGCAATCATCAGCGCAGCCAGAACAAGCGTAGCAACCACCGTCACGTCGCTCCATCCTTGGTTCGACGATTCGATCAAGCCATAGACCAGACATCCCAGCCCGATGCTGGCCAGCGCAGCGCCAGCCCAGTCCAGGCTGCCTGAGGCGCGCTGGTCGCGGCTTTCGGGCACGCATCTGAACGTGAGGATCAGGACCAGCAAGGCGAGCGGGACGTTGATCAGAAATGCCAGCCGCCACGAACCATGCTCAATGAGAAAACCGCCGAGCACCGGTCCAATCGCGGCGGTGATGGCGGTATAACCGGACCAGGTGCCGATCGCCTTGCCGCGTTCGCTTGCGGGAAACGAGGCGCTGATGAGGGCGAGGCTGCCCGGGACCAGCAAGGCGCCGCCGATTCCCTGCACCGCCCGGGCGAAAATCAATTGCATGATGCTGCCAGACACCCCGCACCAGATGGACGCGACGGCAAATAGCGCGATGCCAAGGGTAAACACGCGCCGCCGCCCGAACCGGTCGCCCGCGGTGCCGCCAACCAGCAGCAACGCCGCCAGGAATAGCGCGTAGGCTTCCACCACCCACTGCACATCGGTCGCGCTGGCACCGAATGTGCGTTGCAAGGCCGGAAGCGCGATATTGACCACGGTGCCGTCGATAAACACCATGCTAGAGGCGAGTATCGTGGCCACCAGCACCCATGGGCGCGCGCTGGGCTTGCACAGTGAATCCGCCGCCGCGTCAGCAGTAGCGCCCTCGTCACGAACGGGGATTGGCGATACAGTCATTGACATCACTCCCGCATGAGCTGGCATTGGCAATGCATAGTCGCGGGTCCGAGGATGGCAATCCGCTCTCACACTGGCAAGGGCCATCTTCTATCCGCTTGAGCGACGGTAGTAGGTCGAAGGCAACCGCGGGACATATCAAAGTGCAGTAGCGGCTGGCCTAATACTTTTTGGTTTTGTAACTATGACTAACAACAATTCTGGTTGACGCGATCAAGCTGCTCAAGCCCAACACCAATTGCGTCAATTTATCATCAGGCAACACCCAGATCTGCGAATGCGCTGCCGCGATTCCGGTTGCGGCGGTAATAACCGGCGCGACCCACCCAGCGTCGGGCGTCACGTCAAGCAGGATCGCGCTCTCGGTAGTGTGCATGAATACTTGACCGCCATGGCCAAGCCGGAAGCACACGCCGTACCCCGTTGCATTCGTCTTTTTTATGCAGCGCTGCAAATCCCAATTGTAATGATCAATCCAAGCCTCAACGTCATACGTTGTTGTTAAATCGATCCACGGCCGCTCGGAAAACTCTTCGGGATTGCTGGCATCGGTGCCGGATGCCATGGCGCCAGGCTGTTCAATTATCGTCATGCAGCCAGTTTACACCGCCGCGAATTGCTGCACGCGGCGTCCACCTTCGGGCAGAAGCTCAATGCCTTCCGGCAAACGACACGCCTCCATCACGGCGCATGTCGACCTGAGCGCGGAAAGCCTGGCCTCGCCCTGCATAATCAGGTCCGACGATGGGATATCCGATCGGGCGGTCGATTGGTGATTGGTGATTGCATGAGTAGGCGCCGCGATAAGGATGGCAGCGCGCTGTCACGCCGCCATCGGTGTTCCACATGGGATTAATGCGCCGCGACGGCGTTGGCCGGTGTGGCGAGAGGATGGATGCCCGCATTGCGATCCAGTCGGCCGGCCAGAGTCGTCAGGCCAAGTGCCCCGAGCACGACGAGAGCGCCAATCCACGGGGTCGCCATCAATCCAAGATGGGCCACGATCAACCCACCGCCCCAGGCACCGCCAGCAATACCGATGTTGAACGCTGCGATATTCAGCCCTGAGGCCACGTCGATCGCCTGCGGTGCATCACGTTCGGCCCGCTGCACCACATACACTTGCAAACCAGGTACGTTGCCGAACGCGACTGCGCCCCACACCAATACCGTAGCCAGAGCCAGCCACGTGTTGGAAGCAGTAAAGGTAAGCACAAACAACACGAGTGCCAATAAGGTAAATACGATTTGCAGCGCACGAATTGGGCCTTTCTTGTCAGCCAGCTTGCCGCCCCAGATATTGCCGAATGCGACTGACACGCCATACACCAGCATGACCAGACTGACACTGGCAGCAGAGAATCCCGACACCTCCTGCAAAATGGGCGCAAGGTAGGTGAAGGCGATGAACGATCCGTGCTTATCCGGTTGTCTCCCAAACCCACTACCGGTAGTATATTGAGCATCTGCGCCAACCTG
>NZ_JBHRTP010000028.1:0-12639 GCF_042646465.1 Pseudundibacterium arcticum | reverse complement strand
ACACGACCATCGACGCCCACCAGGAACGAAAATACGACTGTACCGGTTTCTTCATTACGCGCCGAAGATTGCGGATACACCGGTTTTGCGCAGGAATTGAAATCATAAACTGCACTGGTACGTGCAGCCGGCGCTGCTACAGGAGCAGGAGCTGGACGCGCCGTTGGCATTACCGGATTTTCCGGTTGCACATTTGAGACCGCTGCAATCGTATTCGTCTGTGGCTGCTGCTGCACTTGGACCTCTGGCGGAGGAATAAATGGCGGCGGCGGTGCCAAGACTTTCGGCGGTGGTGGCGGCAGTGGCTTGTCCGGTGGTGGTGGCGGTGGTTTGATCTCTTCAATGATCTTAGTTTCGATCGGTTGTTTGATCACTTCCACCACTTTACGGGCAAGCCCAGTAACCAGCGCATAAACAATAAAAACATGCAGAAGAACCACCACGGTGATGCCAGTCAAACTTTTCGTAGAGTTTCTCTCATCCTGCGTGAAATCCATGCCTCTTTCCTCCGATACCAGCTATTTTTTTGATGTCAAAGTCACGTACATCCTATGAACCCAAAGGAATCGTCGACCGAGTGCCCAAGGAATTGCCGTCCAGGTAGATCGCGCCTTTGGGCAGGTCGAATTGTGCGCGCAGCGGGGCGAGCGCGTCCTGTGCATCGCGGGCGATGCAATAATTACGGTTATGCATATGCAGACTTTCTAGAAGCTGATGGTTATCGCGTCAACCACGTTGTAGTCGTCATCCACAATCGGCATCCAGCGCCATTTGTCGAATGTGGTACAAGGATGGGATATGCCGAGCGCAACCAAGCTGCCCACGGCAAGCCCTGCATCTTCACCTGCCTCCCAGCGCAGATAAGCATGCTGGTCGTTGAGCGCGCTGATGGTCCAGGCTTTGGACAAGGGCCGGGGCTTGCCGCCTAGCGTGGGCACATACGCCAGCGGCACCGGCATCTGGAGATCGAACGACAGATCGCGCTTGCCCACCGCCAGGATCGCCAACCCCGGCTCCGGCAGCGACTGCACCGTAGCCCACACTTCCAGTGCCGCATACAATGCTTCGCTGCAGCCGATGCGCTTGCACATCGATGCCGTCATGCCGTGGTAGAAGGCATGGTCTGACACAATGTAGCAGCCGGACCGGAGTAGCGCGCGTACCGGCCGCGAGAGTTTGGGCTTGAGGCTCTCGGCTACCATGTCGAAGACGGCTGAGCCGCCGGCAGAGACGATCACCTCGTCCTCCTCGAACCATCCCTGCCGCACGCATTCGCTGGCGATATACTGCACCCGGCCCAGCAATGCGGTCACTTTGTCGGATTCGGCCTGCTCGTCGCTGCCGAACGACGGGCCTTCGAAGCACTCCACACCGCACAGCCGCACCGCATTACTGGCCGCCGCCTTCCCGGCCAACGTGATGGCATCGGCATGAGTGCGGCAACCGGTGCGCCCGCCAGCGATACCGATTTCCAGCAGCACGCCGAAGGCCTGTGCATCCGGATGCCGGCCATGCCACTCCTCTATCAGACGTAGTTGGGCATCCGAATCGAGCAGGAAGTAAATCTTCAGTTCCGGTTCGCTGTCAAACAGCGCCGCAATGCACGCCAGGTCGCTCGCCATATACACCTGGTTCGCCAGGATGCAACGGCGCACACCGGCGGCCACGCCGACCCGCAATTGCGAGACAGTCGCAAAGCTGATGCCCCACGCGCCTGCGTCGAGCTGCCGATGGAACAGCTGCGGCGACATCGTGGTCTTGCCATGTGGGGCGATATCGATACCCTGCTGGCGGACGTAAGCCTGCATCCAAGCGATGTTGCGCTCCAGCGCATCATGCTTGATGACGGCCATCGGCAGAGGCAGATCGCCCGTCAGCAAATTCCAGCCCTGCGCGCCGATGTCCGAGCGGCGCAGCGTACCGGCCTCCGGCGGAAAGCCCTTGTAGGTGAAGTCGAGTATGGGGTCAAGCAGATCACGCATGCGCTTCGAGCCTCCCCGCCGTCACGATTTCTTGACGCTTCAGGCCCGGCGCGCTGGCAAGTAGCACGCAGACGCAAGCCGTCATGCTGGCCAGCGGCGCTACCACGGTCAGCATGCCCAAACGTGCGGCGACTTCAGTACCGATATTGGCCGCGCCAGGGGTAATTTGCACCAGCGACAGCCCGCCTCCGGCAGCTATGCCACCAATAGACTGACCCAGCTTCTCCGCCGAAAACAGGATGCCGAGATAAAGCCCGAGTCGTCCTTCGCCTGGATTGCCCGCCGAGGCCAGCTGCATGCCGGTGGTAGTAATCAGCACCGTCATCACGCCGCCGCCGAAGCCGAATACTGCGCATGCGGCAATTAGCATGGCGTCGACAGCGCGCCAGACCGCCGCGCCGACCAGCAGCACGCCCGCAATGCAGATCGTCAGCGCCAGCAGCATCGCCGCCATGGTGCCCAGGCGCCGGAACACGGCGGGAGCCGCCGCGACGCCGGCCAGCAGTGCCAGGAAAATCGGCACCAGCAAGGCCGACAGCCGCTCCGGCGGCGCATGCAGCAGGTATTTGTTCACATAGGGCAGTAGCGACAGGAAGCTGGTCGAACCTATCCCGATCAGCACCAGCATCAGCGCAATCGCATAGAAAGCGCGATTGCCGAAAGTAGCGCGCAGACCCTGCCACAAGCTTTCAACAACCGTCGAGTGGTGTGAAACCGCTGCGCTGCGCAGCGGCGTACCGCGCGTGACATGGCAGCACCAGAGCAGCCCGACAGCGGCCGCCAGCCCGAGAACGATGGCCATAACGAGATAGCCGCCATGCCCACCGCCGCTGGCGGCAATCAGCAAAGGCGCCCCGCCTGACACGCCCAGGCCCGCGAGCGTGGAACCGAAGGCGCGCGCCGACAGCAGCGAAGCCTGGACCACCGGCTCCTCGGTCAGGTCACCGGCCAGCGCGGTGTGCGCGACCGAGAACGCGGTCACGGTGTAGGACTGGACGACCAGCAGCGCAGTATAGAACAGCACCAGCGCCGCCGACGGCCACTGCGGCAGGGGCATGAACAGCAGCATCATGCTCAGTGGCAGGATAGCGATGCAGACACGGAGCACCACTACCCGGCTGCCGCGCCCCTGCGCAAAGCGGTCGGCGGTGCGGCCTATCCATGGGTCCAGCACCAGGTCGAAGATCTTCGGGATGGCCAGGATCACGCCAGCTAACGCGGGACTGATGCCGGCATACTCTGTCAGGTAATACAGGAACAGCAGCGGAATCGGTGCGAAGCACAGCAAGGCGCCGAACGCGCCCACGCCGTAGGCAAACCGCAAAGTCCTGTGGCTGCCGGCGCTGTTGCCAAAAATAGCGGACTTGTTATGCATGATGTGCCTTTTCATGGAGACGCAGGCCACGCGTGCGGCTCGTGTTGATGACCAGTTCGCGCTGCTCGCCGCTACCGCGCATCCGCAGGGTACCGTTCCCCGGCAATCCGCCCTCCTCCGCCAACACGCGGAACACCTCGCCGGTCAGCGGCTCAAGCCGGAAGACGTTGCGGCCGTATCTGCCCCGCACCGTCATCACGGCGGGGTCCTGCGCCTGGCCGATGCTGACCTCCGCACTCAATTCGGCGCTGAAATACTCGCCCTGCACCTGCCGTAGCGCCGCAAACGCTTCGCCGTCCGCCGCTTCAATTCTCGCACAACGCCTGCGGTAGCCCTGCTCCTCGACCATCAGGCCACTCACCCGCTGCCGCCGGTCCCGCTCCGGCGCCAGCAGCAGATTGACTACGCTCAACAGGTTCACCCGCAAGCTATCTCCCTCCAACTCCAACGGCAGACGCATGCCATCGCAATTCAGGAAAAGCTTGCCGTCGACGTCCAGCACCTCCAGCAGCTGGTCGCTCTCGGCGCACAGGTATTGGCCTGGGAGCCCCTCCCATGCCGCCGTCGCGGCCTGCTCGCCTGGCGCTTGCAGCACGTCGCCCAGCACTTCCGCCATCAGGTCGGCAGCGACGAACGGCGCCGCTACGTCGCTGCGGTTGCTGATGACGATGATGTTTAGCCCATGCGCGGGGGCGGTCAGCATCTGGCAGCTTCCTCCGATCACGCCGCCGGAATGCTGGATGATCTCGACACCGCGGTAGTTCTCGCGTATCAGTCCCAGCCCATAAGGATGCAGGAAGCCGTTGTTCAATGTAGTCGGCTGCGTCAGCTCGGCAGACAATGCATCCGCCCACAGATGCGGCTTGCGCAGATGCGCCAGCCAGCGCTGCATGTCATCCACGGTGGAGACGATGCCGCCCTCGCCCAATATAGTCGACGGGAACACGCCGCGACGGAAGCCGCCGTCCGGCAGTGCCACATGCGAGCATGCCACGCCAGGTAGCAGGTCATGATCGCAGGCCCAGAGGCTGGTGTCATACATGCCCAGCGGTCCGAACAGGCGGGTTTCCAGCGCTTGTGCGAATGGCATGTGCAGCACGCGCTCGATGGCGATGGACAGCATGCGGTAGCCGCCATTATTGTAGGAGAACATGTCGCCGGCCCTGAAGTTGTCCTCTTCCTGTGCGCTCTGGTAAGCCAGCGCCGCACCGGCCGGCAGCATGGCTGCGCCGTTGGAGAACATGGACAGGTCCAGGAAGTCGCGTGTACCGCCGGTGTGGTTCATGAACTGGCGCAAGCTGCGCCGCCCCTGCGCCTCCCGCAGTTCGGGCAGGTAGCGCACACAAGGGCCGTCGATGTCCAGCAGCCCTTCGTCGCGCAACTGCAGCGCCAGGATCGCGGCGAAATGCTTAGTGGTGGAACCGATGCGCATCTTCGTCGATGGGCTGTTCGCCACCTGCTGTTCCAGACTGGCCATGCCATAGCCCTTGCGCAGCACCGTGCGCCCCTTGTGTATCACGCTCACCACGCAGCCGGGCGCGTCGTTCCGGTTCCAACGCGATAGTATTGCCTCCATCCGGGATGCGATCTGTTTCATATTGCCCTCATCTTTCAGTCTCCAATTAAGAGAACGAATATTCTCTTATGTTATACTCGCCACCGTTTCAACACTCTGCGAACTTTGATCTCATGCCGAAACGCGACGAATCCCATATGGCAGCGCGGCGCAAGCAAATCCTTGACGCCGCCAGCGCCAGCATCAACCAGAAAGGCATCGCGGGCATGTCGATCAGCGACATCAGCGCCGCTGCGGGCCTAAGCGTCGGCGCCATCTACACCCACTTCAAATCCAAGGAAGAAATCCTCGCGGCCCTGATCGCCCATGGCAACGACGTCCAGAGCATGGACCTCTTCAACGACTGTAAAACCAAGGCCGCCACCCTAGCCCGCTTAAAGGCCCTGCTGCACCAGGTAGAACAGCCCGGCGACGCGACCCTGCATGGCCGCATCGCCATTGAAGTGGTGGCGCTAGCACACCGCAGCCCGCGCGTGCATGACGCGATGGAAACCCAGTACCGAGATTTGCGTACGGCGGTGCTGCTCCAGGTCGAGCGCCTGCAAACCTTGCCCGACCGCGCTACGGCGGCCCTCATCGGCGACTGCCTGCTCGGCCTGATGCTAACCACGCAGTTCCAGCAGCTCACCGGCATCAAGCCGGATACCGAGGTCAAGCTGCGCGCTGCCAAATACCTGCTCGACCAGATCCATTAAGCGCCCTCAGGCCAGCGCGTCGCTGTCATGCCGATCGCGCTCCCACATCGAAGGGAAGTCGATCTGCCCTTTGTCATACAGCGCCGCCGGCTCCGCATCCTGCGTTAGGAACAGCGGCGCATCGAGGTCGACGATCCAGGCTCCCTGCCCCACCACGAATGCCGGCGCCATCGCGATCGACGTGCCTACCATGGAACCGACCATCACGCCCAAGCCATGGCGCGGTGCTTCCCGCACGATCTGTAGCGCTTCGGTCAGGCCGCCGCATTTGTCCAGCTTGATATTGACCAGTTGGTACTTGCCCGCCATCTTTTCGAGATCGGTCAGTTGCTGGAACGATTCGTCCGCCGCGATCGGGATCGGGCACAGGTAGCCGCGCAAATCGTGGTCCGCGTCCACCGGTAGCGGCTGTTCGATCAGCTCCACGTGGCAGCCCAGCATCAGCGGTAGCAGCGATTCCAGGTGCGCCATGGTCCAACCCTGATTCGCGTCCACCAGCAACCGCACCTGCGGGCAACGGCGCCGAACCGTACGTATGCGTTCGCCATCGAGAGGGCTGCCGTCCAGTTTCAGCTTGATGGCGCGCGCGCCCACATACCTGGACGCCGCGAGCGCCATGTTTTCCGGGCTGTCCACGCCCACTGTCATGGTGGTCTGCAAGGCGCGCGGGCGGGCTAGATTGGCAAGATTGTGCAGCGGCAGGTTGCGGCGATTCGCCTCCAGCTGCCACAGCGCGCAATCGAGTGCATTGCGCAAGCCGCCGGCAGGCAGCAGCTTTTGCAACGTGAACCGGTCAAGCCCGCGCCAGCAAGATCCGTCCATCGCTGCCAGCTCGCGGTGCATGGACTGTGCCGTGTCGCCGCGATAGTAGACGCCGGAGGCTTCGCCGATGGCTTGGCAATCGCCTTCGCTGGCCGTCACCCGCAACACCGACTGTTCATCGAACTGGTAGCCGGAGATGAAAAACGGCTGCTTCAAGCGTAGCGATTCTATACATCCTTGTATATGCAGCATTGAGTGCCTCCAGTAGAAAATCAGAACGCGAGCGCAGTTAGCGGATCGGCGACGCGCGGAAAGAAATTACCGTCGCGTTGGGTGTAGGGCAGCGCCGCGAAGTTCATCGACAGCGCCCCACCCGTCTCGGCCACCACAGTGCGCCGCGATAGCCTGGAGAATTCAGCGTAGTAGTGATGCGCCGACTTGACCACGATGCGCGATTTGTTTTTCAGCTCCACGCCCAGCCGTGTGAACGCCGGCGGCGACAGCGTTTGCGTGCGCCGCGAAATGACGACGATGTCGATGCCTTCACATTCCAGCCAGACTGCCGCGCCCAGAGTGTCTTCGTGCCCGCCGAACGGCTGGCTGTGCGCGTCGTTGATGCCACGCACTGTGACCATAAGGTCGAGCGGGACGCCGGAAGCCTTGCCGGTCTTGCCGCCCAGGCGGATCTGCAAGCGCGCGCCCAGGCCGGCGCTGGCGCAGACCTGCACCGCCATCGGATCCCAGATGCAGCCGAGCGCCGCATCGCGCACGCCCTCTTCAAGCAGGCGCTGCAAGATATGCGTGTTGTCGCCCGGCGCGCCGCCGCCGGGATTGTCGGCCGCGTCGGCGATGATCAGCGGATGCTTGCCGTTCGCAGGCAGGCGCAGGATTTCGTCCATGTTCTGTGGCCGCGGCAGCAGATCTTCGCGGTAGCGGTACAAACAGCCTGCGATCTGCGCCGCAGTGCTGGCGGCCAAGTGGCGCCTGCCGTCGGCAATGGCGAGCACCCGCGTGCCGACGTCAGCCACGTCCGCCCAAGGGAAGCCGTGGGCTATGCTGACCGACAGCACGCCATCCACGGTTTCGGCCTGTTGCGCCGTGCGCACCACATTGGCCATCGGCTCGGCGGTGGTCGGGTAGAACCCGATCATGCGGCAGTCGACTAACACAGACACGGGCTTGATCTCGCCCAGCGCGGCGCGCTGGCACAGGGTGTACAGCTCGTTGGCACGCGACACCGCATCGACGTGCGGATATTCCTTGAACAGGATTAGCACATCGGCCGCCTCCACCATGGCATTGCTCAGGTGGCAGTGCGGATCGAGCTCCACGCCGATGATTGCCGTCGGTCCGACGATCTCGCGCACCGCGCGCAGGATGTCGCTCTCGCAGTCGTCGCAGCCTTCGGCAACCATCGCGCCGTGCAGCACCAGCAGCACGATGTCGACCGGACCGGCCGTTTTCAGACTTTCCAGAAGTTCGGTCTTGAGTCGCAGGTAGGTGGCGGCAGTGGTGCGGCCGGCGGGCTGGGCGAACGCGAAGAAGCCTTCATGCAGGCGGTGCCCATCCTCGACGGCGCGGCGCCGCCACATCTCTACTACTGGCACGAGGAACACGTTGTCTTCCCCAACCGTGCCGTAGCTGATGCCGCCCTCCACAAAACTGTCCCAAGTTGTGGGGATCGGCGAAAACGTATTGGTTTCGGTGGCGATGCTCGATGTAAAAATATCCATCTTCGCCCTCACAACTCGGTACTCAGTTGCAGGCCCAGCGTGCGCGGCGCCATGATGCTGACCTGCGCCGGACCGCCCAACGGGCTCAGGGTGGTGGCCGCAGCAGTCTGCCCCTTGACGTTGCCAAGATTGCGGACGAACAGGCCGAGTCGGTAGCGGCCCAGTGCCGTACCGGCGCGCAGGTCCAGCGTGGTAAACGCAGGCAGACGATACAGCGGCATGCCCTGGCTGGCCGCGAAGGAGGTGAGCCGGTCGCCGACGTGGCTCATGCTGGCGCCGACGTAGGATTCGTGGCCCGCGTAGTCGAAGCGGTAGTCCGCCTGCAAGGCAGCGGAGAAACGTGCGCTGTTCGGCAGGCGGTCGCCGGCGCGACCGCCCAGATCGGCACTGTCGGTCTTCAGCCTGGCATCGACCGCGCTGATCGCCGCGCTCAGGTTGAGCCCTTCCATCGGCCGCGCCGTCAGCGTCAGTTCCACGCCCTGGGACTTGGCCTTGCTGGCATTGCCGATGCCGGAAAATCCTGCCACCGAAGTGAACATCTGGATGTCCTTCCAGTCGATATAGTAGGCGGCAGCCTCCAGCGAGAGGCGCTTTTGCAGGAAATCCGATTTCCAGCCCGCTTCATAACTCCACAGGGTATCCGACTTGAAGGTGCTGGCGGTCAGCACTTCACCTGTCAACGGATTGCGGAATACGGGCAGCGGTCCGCCGGGCCGGTAGCCGCTGGCGGCGCGCAGATAGACCGCGTCGCTCTTGCTCAAGCGGTAGCGGATGGTGGCCAGGTAAGTGCTGGTGTTTTCGCTCGAACTGGTGCCCGGCGCTGGCGGCGGCGCGAGGATGCCGATGTTGGTGGAATATGCAGCCTGCGTATTGCGGCCGTAGCGCATGCCGAGCGTGACATCGACTGCATCGCTCAGGTAGACGGTGGCATTGCCGTACAAGGCGGTCTCGCGGTAAGTCGACGGCGTGGTGGACGAGATGATCAGCGCGCCATCCGGCTTACCGGCCTGGTCCAGCCCCAGCAGGTCCTGGCTGCGGCTGCTGTTTTCCCTTGTGTAGAAAGCGCCGGCCAGCCATTCGAAGCGTTTCGACGAGGGCGAGACCAGGCGGAATTCCTGGGTCGCCTTGCGCGTGTAGAAAGTGTACGGCAGGCTGTAGGCGGCGTTGTTGATGCCGGCCTGGCCCAGCAAGGGCACGTACAAATTCGAGACGTCGTACTGGCCATTGGTGTCCACCTTCTGGTAACTGGTAATCGAGTGAAAGCGGGCCCAGCCCAGTTCCGATTCGATGGTAGCCGACAGCAGATCGTATTTCTGGCGGAACGGTTCGTCCGCCGACAGGCGGCGCACATAGTCGCCATACAGCGGGCGGCCGGTCTTGATATCGACGTCTTCGGCGGAGCCGCCATCGCGCTTGCTTTCCTGTGTCTGCGCGGTGAAACGCAGCGTCGTGTCTTTGCTTGGTGTTACCAGCAAGGAGGCACGCAAGCCTTGCATGGTGGAGTCGTCGATGGTGCGCATGTCGTGGTTGGCGTCGTGGATATAACCCGCTTCGTTGCGCTTGTAAAGGCCAAGCCGCACGGCCGCCACGCCTTCCTTGATCGGCAGATTGGCCATCGCCTGCACGCCGGTGCTGGTGCCGCCTTTTTCGGTGGTGGCGACATCGGCGCTTAGCTTCGCCGCCTGCGATTTGGTGTCAGGGTCCAGCGTGACGTATTTCAGCAGGCCGCCCATCGCGCCGGCGCCATACAGCGTGCCTTGCGGGCCGCGCAGCAGTTCGATTCGCTCGATGTCGAAAAGGCCGAGGTCCAACGACAGCGTGCTGCCGCCGGCGAACGCGGTGCTGGAGCCGTAGGGCACGTCGTCCACATACACGCTGACTGTAGGCCCGACTTGGGCGCCGGTGCTGACGCCGCGCATGGTGATCTGGCTGCCGCCCCCGCCGCCGCCGGCCTGGCTGTAATCGACGCCCGGCAGCAGCGTGACGAAATCCTTCAGCTGCTTGTTGCCGCCCTGCTCCAGCGCTTCGCCGCCCAGCACCGTCACGGACAAGGGCACTTCGCGCACCGGTTCGCGGCGGCGCTGCGCAGTCACGCTTACTACCGTTACATCGGACGCGGCAGCGGCAGGCGTAGCGGCAGCACTTTCCGTTTCGGTCGCTGGTTCGGCCCGAACGCCCCCGTGCGCCAGCGACGCTACCAGCAAGGCGGCCAGCATCGAACCACCGCCCGGCCGCGTCAAGTTGCATTGCGGCCCGAGCGCTCTTTGGAATGTCAAATATTTCACAGCTTGTCTCCTGTCATATTTTAAGAAAACGAATATTCGTTTTTTTTATTATTGATCAAAATAAAACCCGAAGCAAGCAATTTCGGCGCGCTGTGGCAAATCCAGGAATCGGTTTGCTGGGTCGGCAAGTGTTGTGGTTGCCGCCATTCCCAACGCCGCAGTCGAAGCCTACATCGCCGGAAGCAAGGATGCCGGCAAGCCGGTGTCGGCCAAAGGGGTGCTGGCACAAGCCAAGCCGAAGAAGCCGACCAACAAACTCACCCCACTTGCGCCATCCGTGGCGGTGACGGAAGTCGCCCTAGGAAAAGAGCCGCCGAAGCCAACGCCATCTGATCAGACCTTTCCAGACGGTATGATCCTGGTCGATGAGGAAGCGTACAACTAGATCGTGGACGCGCTGAGAAGCACGCTGGTCGACAATGAAATGATGGGCCGTGTGTTCGAGGCGGACGACCAGATCAAGGCTGCGATGGCATAGGCGGCCCGCCAGAGAGCGCTGGCCGAGAACGCCGAGCGTACCCTGGCGGCGAAGAATGGCGAATACATCGAGCGGGCGCGTGCCGTCACACACTGGAAAAATCGCGCAGAAAAGGCCGAAATAGAAATGGCCCGACTCAATCTCACTTCACTAAAGGGCGTGAACGGTGCCGTGCCATAACGAGTGACTCACTATTAGCGCAGGCATTGCGCAGAATCTTGCGCAACGCCAGCACGCTATGACAGTGACGATCCGGGCGGATTTCTCACCCTCGCGTGACGAACTCTGACGAACGCGGTGGCGAACGGTGACGAACGACTGACGAAGTTCGTCACCGCCGCAATGAGCCACGCAGGATACGGACGATGCGCTGCATACACGGCAGGGATTTTCGACTATCAATTGCCCCGCATGCGTCAGGCGGCAAATTGTAAATTCTTCGTGGAGCGTGGGGGCAGCGGGTCCGCGACCGCGACCAATTGGTCAGCCGGATACGGAGCAAACGCTGCGGCGTCGTTCTGTAGCGCCCCTTCCAGCCAATCATGGTACTGCTGCGGCTCCAGGATCACCGGCATGCGCTTTTCTTCGCGCGGCTTGTGGAACCGCTTCATCAAGGGATGCTTGTCGGCATTGATGGTCAACATCGAGAATGACAGCAGCGGCAATCCATCGGGACCGTCGGCCTTCCATTCCCAGATGCCACCGATTCCGAGCGGCCGCCCTTGCGCTTGCTCGATGCGCCACCGGACCGCTTTCCCGGTCTCGTAGCACGGCTCGAAAAAATTGGCGGCCGGAACGATACAGAAGTGCTTGTGCTTCCAGGCATTGCGGAAGGAAGGCTTGCTGGCCACCGTCTCGGTGCGGGCATTGTAGGTGTGCCGCGCGAGCTTAATATCCGCCCAATGCGGCACCATCCCGTAACAGGCCAGCGCAAATTCAATATGCCGCGGACCATCATGCGCCTGGCGGATGATCGGCGCCATGAAGCCGGGGAATGCCTCCGGGAACAAGTCACAGCCGCCAACGTCCAGACCGGCGTTCAGGAACGCATCTAGGTCCTCTTCACCAATGGGAGTGTAATCGGCGCACATGCATCTGATTTTATCACTCGCCCCAGCCGACAATACACAGCCAGGACTGAGCGTAATCGACCAGGCTCTCGCCGCTTCGTCGCCGCTCAAATCCAGTCAAGACGAATTTTTCATCGTTGGCCCAGACAATATGCGGGTCAAGGATTTCATGGACGATCTGCCCAAGACCTTCCCCGTACGTGTGGCGTGCGATCTTGACCTGCCGATGCAAGCCCTGGCCAGTCGTGTCCAGAATCGCCAGCGTCCCTTTCCACTGCTTCGTGGAGCGGTCCTTCAGCATCCTGCGCGGGATCTCGACGCCCTCTTTGCGCATTTCGACCATTCGGATTTTCATTAATGCGTTCATCAAATACTGGATAAAAACACAGTATATCAAGTCTGAACGCGTATCAGATCCCTTGGTTATCTATGCACATCTGCGTGGGCACATAGAACATTTGATAATATGTTGCCGATTGCCTGAAATTGCGCCAATTTCTAAAAATATCATTGCCGGCTGACCCTTCAACGAGGAAGAAAACGTAGCAACAGTGCGGGGTCTAGCAGAACAAACATGGGTTAACAAACCGTGAAAACGCTGGGTCACGTTCCGATGATCCGTGCTTATCCGGTTGTCTCCCAAACCCACTACCGGTAGTATATTGAGCATCTGCGCCAACCTG
>NZ_JBHRTP010000027.1:0-35419 GCF_042646465.1 Pseudundibacterium arcticum | reverse complement strand
CCAGGTTGGCGCAGATGCTCAATATACTACCGGTAGTGGGTTTGGGAGACAACCGGATAAGCACGGAAAAAACTACTGCAAGTCATTTGTATATTGTGCACGCTAGTCGCCCCGTTTGCCTCCGCCAAAGACAACGACAGCCCCCAGAAAATCACCGTCGGACTGATTGCCACCACCACCGCCGAGGACACCAAACAGCGCTGGCAGCCGCTGCTCGATGATTTGGCGAAGTACACCAAGATGGAGGTGCGCGCCGTAGTTTCAACCAGCTACAACGATATTTTGGCGGGACTGAAAAACAACAGCATCCAGGTCGCCTGGTTGAGCAGCAAGATCGCGCTGGATGCAGTGGAAGACACGCAATCGACGATTTTCGCCCAAATGGTGAAAAAAGACGGATCGCGCGGTTACAACTCGGTGCTGATCACCCAGCAACACAGTCCGATCAAATCGTTCGACGACATCCTGGCAAACAAGGGCGCGTACAGCTTCGCCGATGGCGATAAAAAGTCGACCTCCGGCTACCTGGTGCCGGCCTATTACGTGTTCGCCAAAAACAAGGTCGAACCGGAAAAGCTGTTCAAGAAAATCACCATTGGCAATCACCAAAAGAACTTTCAGGCCGTGGTCAACGGCGCAGTCGATGTGGCGACCAACAATACCGAAGAGCTGGATCGCCTGAAAAAAGAACTGCCGGAGCAGTTCGGCAAGGTGCGCGTGATCTGGTCGTCCCCTCTGATCCCGAACGACCCTTTGCTGTATCGCAAGGATTTGCCGGCTGGCGTCAAAGCCAGAATCGAGGAATTTTTCTTCACCTACGGCAAGCAAAAAAATGCCGGCAACCAGGCTGAAGTATTGCAGCAAATCCTGAATCTGTCAGGCTTTCAGCGCTCTACCGACGCCCAGTTGAAACCGATTGCCGACCTCGCGCTGTTCAGCCTGCTGCGCAACAATATGTATGACAACACCTTGAGCAGCGCGCAAAAACAAAAGGCGTTCGAAGACATCAGCGCCCGCTTCGGCAAGCTCAGCGCGACACTGGAAATGGCGCGTTTGCGCTAAGCGCTGCACGGCTGGTCGCTGCTTGTTAAGGTGGCCGGCATCCACGGATATGGATAACGGATAACGGATCATGGCGCGAGCAGCTCGCGCCTTCCTGCAAAATTCCGTGGGTGCGATCGCGGGGCCGTTCGACAGTTTTCTGGCATTGCGCGGAATAAAAACGCTTGCGCTGCGGGTCGAGCGTCATTGCACCAGCGCATTGGATCTGGCGCGCTGGCTGGAGGCGCAACCGAAAGTCGCACGGGTCTTTTCCGGGCTTGGGGTCGCATCCGCAGCACACGCTGGCGCGTAGACAAATGGATGATTTCGGCGGGATTATTTCGGTTGAATTGAAAGCCGACCTGCGGAAAGCCTGGGCGGTGTCGAAAGAGGCATAGAAGACGTCGAAGACTTGAGAGCCGATTTACGTAACGCACAGGATGCGATATGAGGCGAAATCAGGGAATCATGCCACAGCGATAGATTTATCCATCGCCGTCCATGCGAGGCCGGAAGCTGCGCCTTGCAGCTTCCGCCGCAGCTCCCTAGCTACTGGCTCTGCCAACCACCTCCAAGCGATCGAATCAACGCAATCGTAGTGGTGGCGCGATTGCCGCGCAACTGTACCGCGGTGCGTTCAATCGCCATCAGGTCGCGTTGCGCATCGAGCAGTTCGAGATAACCCGCCGAACCAGCCTGATAGACCTTGTTCGCCAATTCGGCGGCGCGCCGCGCGGAGGTCAGCGCTTCCTCGTTTGCCTGGGCCTGAGCGCCGAGAATACGCAATCCGGCCAGGTTGTCTTCGACCTCGGCAAAGGCAGTCAACACGCTGTGCCGGTAGTTGGCGACCGACTCTTCCAGCAGCGCTTCGCTGCGCGCGATGTTGGCGCGGTTGCGGCCGCCGTCGATGATCGGCATCGACAACAAGGCGCCAATGAAATTAGCGCCAAGGCACTATCGAATACCTGAAACGTTTGGACGAGACCTGTTTGACGGTTGTGCACCGTTATCGCCCTGCGCGGAATTGAAGCTTATTGTGAGATACTCTTGTTGCCAATCTTGTAGCATCGAACAGCAAGCCAAAATCCATAGCCCATATGCACACCGAGGCAATCGTCAACCGCATCACCAACGCAATATTCCAACACCGGCTGCTGCCCGGAGCAAAGCTCAACGAGCGCGACCTGGCAGCCATTTTCGGTGTCAGCCGCACCCTGATCCGTCAGGCCCTGATCCGGCTCGCGAAGGATAAGCTCGTCACCATCGAACCCAACCGTGGTGCCTTTGTGGCGCGGCCGACTCTCGAGGAGGCGCACCACCTGTTTGACGCGCTGATTGTGCTGGAAAAAGGTTTGATCGAGATGATTGGCCAGACCATCACCACCAAAGATATCGCCGCGTTGCGCGCCCATGTCGCACTGCAGCAGCAGGCCCAGTCAAGTGGCGACCTGCACCTGGCAGACGAATTGGGAATACAGTTTCACCTGTTGCTTGCCAAGCTGATCCGCAATCCGGTGCTTGAAGAAATACACCGGGAATTGATGTCACGCGAACGGGTCATTACCGCGCTCTACAAGGCAGACTTCGATTACCCCTGCTTGCTCAATGAGCATCATGCGATCATCAATCACCTGGAAAAAGGATCGATTAAACGAGCGCAAAAAGTGCTGGAATCTCACTACCGCGTCGTGATCAAAGGCTATCTGTTGCACCATGTGGCTAACGGTGAGATTGATCTCGCTGAAGCGCTGGCGGAATAGCCCCTGCTGTGCCGATGGCCGCCCTGTCACAAAGAACCACCCTCACTTTTGCCGCGCTTACACTTCCGCGCTGAATCGAAGGCCAAGGTTGACCGCCCTTTCAGGCATGTTGTTCAGAAGTGTTTCCATATAATTATGCGGACGGTCCGGCCCCAGGTACTGGGCTGAACGCGCTCTGCCGCCAATGCATCGGCGCGGCAATCGGCGCGAAAGCCGATACCGATTGATACAGTGCAGGATGACGCAGCGCCGAGAGCAGTGCGCCATGCACCGGCCCCGCCTTGGCTTGCGGCAGCGGGTAGACCGAGAAGCGCATCGGCAACCCGATTTCGGCCGAGGTGTGTTGATAGAAGCCCTGTACGCCGCCGAAGCATGCCTGTTCGCTGAGTCGTTCTGGCAGGTTCATCCATTCGTCCGACCTACTCGATCAGCCTCTTCTTGATTGGGACTTTCGCAAAATGCGTAATTTCGTAGGATGGGTGCAACCCATCATTGAGCGCGAAGAGAAAAAGATGGGTTGCACCCAACCTGCGGACTCTCTCGTTTGCGTAAGTCCCGTTAGTAAATCACCACCGAGCGAATCGATTCGCCGCTCTTCATCAGATCGAAGCCTTCGTTGATCCGCTCCAGCGGCAAACGGTGGGTAATCAGGTCGTCGATGTTGAGCTTGCCATCCATGTACCAGTCGACGATTTTCGGCACATCGGTGCGCCCGCGCGCGCCGCCGAAGGCGGAGCCTTTCCAGACCCGGCCAGTCACCAGCTGGAACGGGCGGGTGCTGATTTCTGCGCCGCCTGCAGCGACGCCGATCACGATCGACTGGCCCCAGCCCTTGTGGCAACATTCCAGCGCCTGGCGCATGGTGTTGACGTTGCCGATGCATTCGAAGCTGTAATCGGCGCCGCCGTCGGTCAGCTGGACGATGGCGTCGACCACGTTCTCGACTTGCTTGGCATTGATGAAGTGCGTCATGCCGAATTTGCGCGCCATCGCTTCCCGCGCCGGATTGATGTCGACGCCGATGATCTTGTTGGCACCGACCATGCGGGCGGCCTGGATCACGTTCAGCCCGATGCCGCCGAGTCCGAACACGACGACGTTGGCACCCGCTTCGACCTTGGCAGTAAACAGCACCGCGCCGACGCCGGTGGTGACGCCGCAACCGATGTAGCACACCTTGTCGAACGGCGCATCTTCGCGGATCTTGGCCAGCGCGATTTCAGGCACCACGATGTAATTGGAGAAGGTGGAGGTGCCCATGTAGTGATAGATCGGCTTGCCATCGATCGAAAAGCGGCTGGTCGCATCCGGCATCAGGCCGCGGCCCTGGGTCGCGCGTATCGATTGGCACAGATTGGTTTTTTGCGACAGGCAGAACTTGCATTCGCGGCATTCCGGCGTATACAGCGGAATGACGTGATCGTCCTTCTTCAGGCTTTTGACGCCGGGGCCGACATCGACCACGATGCCGGCACCTTCATGGCCGAGAATCGCCGGAAAGATGCCTTCCGGATCGGCGCCGGACAGGGTGTAGTAGTCAGTGTGGCAGATCCCGGTGGCCTTGATTTCGACCAGCACTTCGCCCGCCCTCGGCCCGCCCAGTTCGACTTCTTCGATCGTCAGCGGTTGGCCCGCTTTCCATGCGATGGCTGCTTTGGTTTTCATGTCAATCCTTACTCAGTGTCCGTGATGCCACGTTCGAATTATGCGGATACGCTGTTAAAGCGTGGGCTCAAAAATACCCGACATGCCGATGAATCCCGGCAAGCGTCTGACCCGCTCGATCCAGCGGCGAATCGCCGGATAATCATCGCGCATGACATCGCCTTCGTGCGACATCGCGATGTACGGAAAACAGGCAATGTCGGCGATGGTAGGCTGATTGATCGCCAGCCACTGCTGCCCGATCATTTCCATGTCGGCGAGATGCTCGTCAATGATTCTGAATAAGGCATGCGCACCGGCCCGTGCCTGTTCGATATCCAGCTCGTAACCGAGGGCGTCGTGCAGTCGTGCAGCGGAAGCGGTACGGGTAATGTCATCGGCCACGGAAAGCCACATGGCGATCTTGCCCATCGTGACCGGATCATTCGGATACCATCTGCGTTCGGTATCGTATTGCGCAGCGAGATATATCAAGATCGCCTGCGCGTCACGCAAGCGAAGACTGCCATCCTCCAGCACCGGCAGTTGACCGAAGGGGTTGATCTCCAGGAACTGCTCGGACTTGTGCTCCCTGCCGGGATAAAAATCCACCGCGACACTCTCATAGGGCACATTGAGTAGTTTCAGCAACAATCGCAGCTTGTAGCAATTGCCGGATAATTCGTAATTGTAGAGTTTGATCATGCAAATTCCTTCCATCGGTCCTATTGAGCACCACGCATTTGAAAATCCATATCGAGCACGATGTGCCATCCCTCAGACTGCCTGTTGGACGCCATATTGCAATCCGATCTGGCGCAGCCAGCGGCGGTAAGCGATGGATGACGCATCCGCGCGCGTCGGTATTTCAGACCGAGGATCGAGCGGCATCCGCTTCGGCAGCTGGCTTTCCAGAATCGGCCGGTCCTGGCCGAAGATGGTTTGCTGAAATCCGATCACCTCACTGTCGGTATGCTCATCGTCAAAAATGAGCAACCACAGTGTGGCCCTGCATTCATCCTCTTTGACCGGCTGCACATAGACGCCGATCACATCCCGCTCGCCCGGCCGCGAAGGACAGGTCTTGTAGAGCGCGGCCGAAAAGGGTTGCATCACGCGATACGTGTAGTCGACGTGGAGCCCGTCCGTGGCCGAAGCCGCCGCCTTGGGTTGCCAAAAGCTGCACTCTTTGGCCCAGATTTCTCCGGTATCGGGATCCGTTTCGACCTTGTATTCCCTGACCTCGGTATGCGGCTCCTGGCCCAGGATATCGGTGTGGACGAATGGAAAATGCCCCATATCCAGGAAATTCTCAATGATTCTCAAGCCCGAGGTCTTTACCCCAAAGGTTCCGCAGTCGATGAAGCGACGGCCCGACTGGGTGAATTCAGGCAATGCGTACAGATCTTTTTGCGGGTTGCCGAGCGATACCCATACGAAGCCATAACGCTCTACTATTTTGTACTCGTGGCCATCTTGCTGGCAGGCTGCTTTGTCGGAAGCATGCAGGCTGCCATCGGCATCCCGCCAAAACGCGATGTCCACCCCCAGCAATTGGGTGAACCGGCGCTCGCCCGGCTTTACTTTGCTGACGGCAGACACCACAAACCAGTCATTCAATACGATAGGGTCCAATAAGGTGGACATGGGGATCTCCGATGTGGTCGAAATGGGTGGCGAACTAGGCGTGTGCTTCCAGCTGCCGCCTTTGCCGTTTGAACAACGCGCTGTGATGTGCGCGTATCCCGACATCGTCGCCGGCCGCGTTTTCACAACTGACCCATAGATGCAAGATGGACTTGTTGTCCGCCATAGGCTGGACCAGCAATATCGGCATGGCCTTGCCATCATCCGCACCGATCAACGCATTCGGGCCGATCACCTGGTAGCGATGCTCCGATGCGTGCTGCAGTTGTGCCACCACTGTGTCGGCAGATTGCTGGGTGACAAAGCTGCGGCAAAACAACGCGTGACGTGCGCTATTGGCCAATGCCGGCACGGTCGGCACTTCCGTCTCAGGTAGCCCCAGGCAAGCCCAGACCATCCCGTAACATTCAACCGTCCGGTAAGTCTTGGCACACACTGTTTTGGGTGGTGCCAGTTTGGGATGCGCAGGGATGTAAGTGCATTGACCGCCTGCGGCAAAGCGCCAACCATGGTAGCCGCAGGCCAACTGATCATCGACGATCCGCCCCATCGTGAAACGGGTGCCGCGATGCGGGCAACGATTGGCCCAGGCCTGGATCATTCCTTCCGAATTACGCCATAACGCTAATTCTTGCCCGTGCAGAAATGCTTGAATGATTTGTCCCGGTGGCACCTCGTCAGAAACGGCCACCACCGACCAATTATTGGATAAATTTACATCAAGTGTCGTGCTCACAATACAGCCTCCTTCTATCTTGTTTTTTGAGCGCAGATTCATTTCTCGACGCGCTGCCCGCAGCGCTACAAATCGAGTACCAGCAGCGGACTTTTCGCGCGTGAAACACAGGGCATCATCTTGTCGCAAGATTTTTTCTCCGCGTCCGTCAGGAACACATCCCGATGATCGGGGATTCCATCCAGCACACCCGTCAGGCAAGTGCCACACACCCCCTGCTCGCACGAGGTCTCGATGTGAACGCCATGCTCGGCCAACACCTCGATGATGGGCGTTCCGGCCGGGATCGAATACGTGCCGCCAGAACGTGCCAGCTTGACCTGAAAGGATTCTTGCGGTCCAGCTAATGACAATGGGTCGGCGGCGAAGTATTCGAGATGCACTGCCTCCGGCGGCCAAGTAGCTGCCGCAGTCGATTCCACCAGATCCATGAATGGACGCGGTCCGCACAGATAGAGATCGGCCCCCTCTGGCCTATGCCACAGCAGCTTGCGCAAGTAGGCGCGCAGCCCCTCTGGCTCCAGCGCATAGTGGAATTTCACCCGCCCGTTGAATTCCGGGCCAGACAAAAGTTCGTGAAACGCCGTGTGCTGAATCGAGCGCGTAAAGTATTGCAGCTCGAACGAGGCGCCAGCCGCGAGCAGATGGCGCGCCATCGAAATGACGGGTGTCACACCGATACCACCTGCCAGCAATAAATAATGTTTAGCGGATGGTTCAAGGAGAAAATTGTTGCGCGGTGTGCCGATGGTGATGACGCTACCTTCCTTGATCCGCTCATGCATGGCCTGCGAACCCCCACGGGAAGCCGCCTCTTTTTTCACTGCGATCAGATAGCGATCCGTGTCATCCGGTCCGTTGCACAACGAGTACTGACGGATCAGCCCGGAACCGAGATGCACGTCGATGTGAGAACCAGGTGTAAAGGACGGCAACGGTGCGCCTGTCGTACTCACCAACTCGAAGGACTTGATATCGCAAGCCTCCTGCGAGATCCGCTTCACTCTGACAGATACGGTAGTCATATGCTGCTTTCTGCGTTGCCCGCCGCCGAAGCCTGCGGCGGCGGTTGATTAGACCATTGGTTACAAATGAAACCGCGCTAGCCTTTCGGCAGATTGCCTTGCATGCCTTCGACGAACCAGTTGATGCCCTTGATTTGGTCGTCAGGCAATACTGCCCCGCTCGCAACCCGCTGTTTGCCGTCCTGATCCCTGATCGGCCCGGCAAATGGATGCAGTTGGCCGGCAATGATTGCCCGCTCCTGCGCCGCCACATAACTCAGGGCATCTTTCGGAATCGCCGAGTTATATGGACTCATCTTCACCACACCCGCTTTCAGCCCGTCCCAACGATGGTTCGCCACCCAAGTACCCGCCATCACCTCGCTCGCCGCGCTGATATAGTCGCTGCTCCAGTCCAGCACGAACGAGGTCAGGTGTTTCTTCGGGCCATACTTCGACATATCGCTCGCGTAGCCGATCGTCCACACACCCTTTTCTTCGCCGACTTGCACCGTGGTCGGCGTATCGGTCATCGACATCACCACGTCCGCCCCCTGTGAAATCAAGGCGTTGGCCGCATCCCTCTCCTTGCCGGGGTCGTACCAGGAATCGAGCCAGATGGTTTTGCAGATTATTTTGGGATTGACGCTGCGTGCGCCCAGCAGGAAGGCATTGGCGGGCCCCACCACGTCCGGAACCGGGAACCCGCCTACAAAGCCCAGAACGTTGCTTTTACTCATCTTTCCCGCAACAATGCCGGCCAAATAGGTGCCCTCGTAATAGCGCGCCTCGAAAGCACCCAGGTTTTTCAGCGTCTTGATGCCGGAACAGAGCTCAAATTTGGTTTGAGGCATCGTCTGGGCGACTTTGAGCATCGGGTTCATATGCGAGAAACTGGTGCCGATGATCAGCTTATTACCTTGCGTCGCCAGATCGCGAAATACGCGCTCGGCGTCTTGTGCCTGTGCGACACCCTCGATCGTCGTGGTCTTGATCTTGCCGGGGAAGGCGGCTTCCATGGCTCTGCGCGCCAGGTCGTGCTGCTTGGTCCAACCAACATCTCCAATCGGCGAGACATAAGCGACTGCAACCTTCAGCACATCATCAGCAAACGCATCGAGCGCCCGCCCGCCAGTGGCCACCGTGATACCTACTGCGGAAACCTGCTTGAGAAAATCACGTCTATTCAGTATCAACATAAAAATTTCCCTATCATAAATTTATGGGCGATCTCAACTTTCTGAACCTGGCGCATCCTTGATCAATGGTTATACTCCGGTTAAACCACGAGAATCAATATAAATGGTATTCCAAATTAATACAATGGTATACCAAACAATTTTATTGGAAATATTCAATACGCCAGAATCCGGGTTCAAAAATCGCGCGATCCAGCTCCGCCACGACCGAACCAGCCCAGACGAAACGCGTTAAATGCCGGCGGACGACTTGCCGACGGTAGCGGCAATGGCGGATCGCCTGCAGAGGGAATACCAGGCTGCGCACCGACGATTGGCGCCTGAATAACTCGCCTGAAATTTGGACGGCGGCACTTTTTGTGATGCCGCCGTCACACTATGTGCGCTGATCCGTCTTATGATTATTCTGGAGGAATAATCAATGGATCAGCGCAACAACCAGCACGGCACTCAACACGGCACTCACCACACCGATCACTTCAATCAACATCGCACGCGGCTGCTCGGCATCGCTTACCGCATGCTGGGGACGCGCGCTGATGCCGAGGATGTATTGCAGGATGCGTATCTGCGCTGGCATGAGGCAGCGCCGCCAGACAATCTTGAAGCGTGGCTGGTGACCGTGGTGACACGGCTCTGCATCGACCGCTTGCGCAAGGCCAAAGTCGAGCGCGCAGCGTATGTAGGACCATGGTTGCCGGAGCCGCTGATCGCGACTGCGGCCGACACCCGGTCGCCGGAATGGCTGCTTGAATTTGCCAGCGATGTTTCGACGGCTTTCCTGCTGGTGCTGGAACGGCTCGGTGCCGAAGAACGGGCAGCGTTTTTGTTACATGACGTGTTTGATGTTGACTATGCCGAGCTTGCACGCATGTTGGGCAAGTCCGCGGCTAGCTGCCGGCAATTGGTGCATCGGGCCCGGGGCCGGGTGCGGCAACCGGCGTCGGCGCCGGCGCTGCCGCCAAAGTTTACGGTCAGCCCCGAGATGCACATGCAACTACTGCAGAAATTCATGGCCGCCAGCAAAACCGGTGATCGTGGCCAGCTGGCCGCCTTATTTAGCGCCGATGCGACGTTTACGGGTGATGGCGGCGGCAAGGTAGCGTCGGTATTGAACGTATTGCATGGCGCTGATCGGATTGCCCGTCTGCTGCATGTGATTGCGCGTAATTTTGGCCCGCGCCTGACATTTCAGGTCGTCGACATCAATGGCCAGCCGGGGGTATTACGGTATCTGGATGGCCAGCTGGATTCGGTATCTTCGTTCGTGCTGGAAGCCGATGATGTAGTTGAAAACGACGCTGGCGACGCAGTTATCAAGGCCCGCATCAAGGCGCTGTACACGGTGCGCAACCCGGACAAATTGCAGGGTGTCGACAGTTATTTTTCATTCATGTCCTGATTTTTTCAAAAACGCTGTCACAAACTTCTTCCTAGTCTCGTCTTGTCAGGTATGAGAAGCCTCTCATGACCATTACGCAAGATTACTCAAGGAGATTTCATGTCCAGCTCACGACTTTCATACAGCACCCTGATGCCAAAGGGCTATCAAGCCATGCTCGCGCTGAGCGCCATCGTTGACGCTTCCAGCATCGGCAAGAAACTGGTTGATCTGGTGTTTTTACGCGTGTCCCAAGTCAATGGCTGTGCCTATTGCATCGATTTGCACGCACGCGATCTGCTGGCGAACGGTGAAGACTGGCAGCGCGTCAACAGTCTGGTCGGCTGGCGTGAAACGAGCTTTTACAGTGCGCGGGAAAGAGCCGCACTGGCATGGGCGGAGGCGGTGACGGCGATTGCCGACACGCATGCACCGGATGCATTGTTCGAGGCACTGAAAGAGCATTTTGCCGATGTCGAAATTACCGAACTGACCTATGCCATCACGTTGATGAATGCCTGGAATCGACTCGGGATCAGCTTTCAGCTGCCGGTAAAGAGGGCGGCGTCGGCAGGTGTCGCGCTATAACCTGAGCTGGCGGTCCAGCCGGTGATCTTATTGCCTCGGGCTATAACATTTCCGATATAAACCTATACGAATTGCAGAACAACTTCGGCCCCACTATCTTGCATCATGCCGGGGGGATCTGACACGCTCGGTTTTGCGCATGAAGATCACCACCAATCACACAAGATTACTGGCCATGTATGTCAGTGACACCCGGGGAGACCAAACGATGTTGCTTTCTGCTCTACGTTTTAACAATATATCCAAACCTATCACCGAATCGGATAGCGCTCGGCCCGACCGCTGGCTGCGCAGCCTGCATCTGGCGTTCTTGCTACTGTGCGTGCTGCTGGTAGCCGAGTCGCACGCGGCTGACAAAATCATTTACATCCGGCCGGTGCCGATGAACGAGGATCCCTTGCTGAGGCTGGGAACCACCGGCGTCAACCAGGCCGCGCTGATGTATGGGATGGAGGCCAGCACGCTGGCCAGCCAGCCGACCCGCGAAGGCCGCCAACAGCAGCTCGATGCGGCGCTCAAACAAAACCCGAAAGTCGTGGTGTTGCTCGGCTTCGAATTCAAGGAACTGGTCGCCAATGTCGCCCGGCAGGCACCGAATACGCGCTTTTTCCTGCTCGAACATTGCGTCGATAATGCGCCGCCCAACCTGACCTGCATCCAGTTCCGCGAAACCGAAGCCAGCTATCTGGCCGGTATTGCGGCCGGGCTGACATCACACAACGGCAAGGTCGGGATGATCGCGGCCTTTGATACCCCGGTGCGGCGCCAGAATGCAGAAGCCTTTGCAGCCGGCGCGATAGCGGCCAAACCTACGATTTCAGTCTACGATCCGCAGTGGATCGGCGGTGAGCAGCCATTCAACGACCCGGCACGCGGCGAGCAAGTGGCCAAGGCGATGCTGGCCGCAGGCGTGGACACGATTTTCAGCACCGCTGCCGTCAGCAATCAGGGCGTGTTCCGTGCGGTGGCAGCCCAGCCGAAAGCACGCGTGATCGGCCACCCGGTGAATCAGTGCCGCGTGCTGCCAGGCAAGGTGCTCGACAATGTGGAAGTCCACCTCGACATCGCGATCCTGCTCGCAGTCGGGGAAGCGCTGCGGGGCACAGTGCGCGAGCGCATGGATTTCGGCTTGAGGGAAGGCGCGCTGTCGATGACCAGCTTGAGTCCCGATGCGGCACTGTCGGAATGCGAAATCACCAAGGAACGCGCGCTGTTGCTGAAGCTGCGCGAGGCCAAAAAGATCATCATCAGCCGCAAATAAGGTGGCGGGTGGCGCCAGTACGACCGCCACCCATCGCAGCAGACTGCACCAGCGGCCAGCATCCGCTGTGGACCTCCGCCATAGCCGCATGCGATGCCGCCGCGGCCATGCTTGGCGCCAATGGGGGGAGTATCTGCGAAAAACGACCTGTTCCCCAATGATCTTGAGCGGATCCAAAAAATACTGCAGCCAGTATTTCATTGCCGACAGCTGCGCGCCGCGCCGCGGTCGCATCCTGCCGATTCCGCGTTATGATCCAACCTGCCAATGAATGGCGTTTCCATCCTGGTCCGGCGCCCGCACATCCCATGTCTGCCACCTTCGAATCGTCCACCCTCAGCGTCCGCATTGAGCGCGACTGGCACGAGGTCTTTGATTTCGTTTCCGTGCCGGAAAATTTCCCGAAATGGGCCAGCGGCCTGGGCGCTGCGATCCGACGCTCCGGCGATGCCTGGATTGCCGCGACCGAGCATGGACCGGTGCGGGTGCGGTTCAGCGCACGGAATGATTTTGGCGTGCTCGATCATTATGTGCTGCCTGACAACGGCGACGAGATCTACATCCCGATGCGGGTGATCGCCAACGGCGCCGGCAGCGAGATCGTGTTCACGCTGTTCCGCTTGCCCGGCGTGTCGGACCGCCAGTTCGCCGAGGATCGCGCCTGGGTGCAGCGTGATTTGGCTGCGCTGAAGCAATTGCTGGAAGCGCGCGCAACTCCCCGCTGATAGCTTTACTGGGAGTATCGGTAAAAATCGGCTATACCCGCAGGTATTCAGAGCGCGTTAAAATATACTGGCCAGTGTATCGTAGGCGGGCCGATGCATTTGGCCCGCCGCACCCCAGCCTCGCGCTGCCCTTATTAGCCATTCACCGCCAGTTTCAGCGCCGGTGGCGCGATGAATTGATACAGGTCTTTCGGGTCGTTGGGCGCCGGGATCAGCGCGATCTGGCTGCCGATGCCGCGCAGTTCCGCCTGGTCGCGCACGAAGCGCAGTGCCGAGAAATCTTCCATTGCGAATCCGACTGAATCGAATACCGTGACCTGCGCCGCGCTGTCGCGGCCGCTGGCGATGCCGGCCAGCACGCGCCACATTTCGGTGACCGGGAAGTCAAACGGCAACTGCTGGATATCGCCTTCGATCCGGGTTTGCGGCTCGTATTCGACGAACACGCGGCCGTTTTTAAGGATGTCGGCGTGCAATTCGGTCTTGCCCGGACAATCGCCGCCGACCGCGTTGATATGCATGCCGGGCTCGATCATGTCGGGGCTCAGGATCGTCGCATAGTTCTTGTCGGCGGTCACCGTGGTGACGATATCGGCGCCGCGCACCGCCTCTGCCGCGGAGCCGGCCGCGCTGATGCTCAGGCCGGGGATGCCGGCCAGATTGCGCTGCAGCTTGGCGGTGGCGGCCGGGTCGATGTCGTAGGCGCGGATTTCGCGGATGCCGAGCAGCGCCTTGAACGCCAGCGCCTGGAATTCGCTCTGGGCGCCGTTGCCGATCAGCGCCATCGATTTGACGTCTGGCCGCGCCAGCGCCTGGGCCATCAGCGCCGAGGTGGCGGCGGTGCGCAGCGCGGTGGTGATTGTCAGTTCGGACAGCAGCAAGGGATAGCCGGTGGCAACTTCCGCCAGCACCCCGAACGCCATCACGGTGAGCAGGCCGTCGGCGGTGTTTTTCGGATGGCCGTTGACGTATTTGAAGCCGTACAGCGCCTGGTCCGAGGTCGGCATCAATTCGATCACGCCGCCTTCGGAGTGATTGGCGGTGCGGGCCGATTTCTCGAATTCGTTCCAGCGCAGATAATCGGCGCGGATGTACTCGGCCAGCTGGGTGATGAAAGTCTCTGCGCCGACGCTGGTCAGCAATTGCCGGATGTCGTTGACATCGATATAGCGAGTCATGGTGTGCTCCTTGAAGTTTTTCTTGAATGGGTTCAGGCCGCCAGCCGGGCCGGCGTCGCGGTCGGTGTCGCTGTCGCTGCGTGTTCGGCGCTGCTACTTCTACTGCTGCTGCGGTCCAGCCGCAGCGTCATGCAGTACGCGCCGCCGCCGGACAGCATGAACGGCGACAGATCGACTTCGATCAGCGTGTAGCCGCGCTGCTCCAGCACGGCACGCAAGCGCTGCGACGAATTGCTGAGCACGATGTGGCGCCCGACATTGACCGCGTTGATGCTGAAGTTGCGCAAGTCGTCCTCGGTCGCCTCGATCAGCTGGTCGGCCGGTACCCGCGACCGCAGCGTCTGCAGCGCGGCCTCGGTCAGGGCGGGCGGGAAGTACAGGATTTCGCCGCCGCTCAGCGGCACGAAGCAGACATCGAGGTGGTAGCAACGCTCGGACACGAGTTCTAGCGGCACGATCTCACGCCCGAAAAATTCCGCCATCAGCGCGATCGCGGCGTGGCTGGAACGCGGACCAAAGCCGGCCCAGAAATGGCCGCGCGCCTCGTCCCACATGCAGTCGCCGGCCCCTTCCTGAAACACGCCGGGCGGCAATTGCCGCACTTCGCGCAACAGGCCGCGCTCGCGCAGACCATCAAACATGCGCAGGAAGGCGTCTTCCTCTCCGCGCCGCTGCGGATGGCGAAAACGCGACGTGATCGCGCGCCCGTCCAGCACTACCGCCGAGTTGGCCGGAAATACCATGTCCGGCAAGCCGGCGGTGCCCGGCGCGACTTCGACCACGCAGCCGGCCTGTTGCAGCGCTTGCTGCAGCGCGGCGCTGGCCGCCATGGCCGAGCGGTGGGCGGCTACCGGGTCGGCAGCCCAGGACTCCGGCTTCATCCACGGGTTGATGGCATAGCTGACATTGAAGTGGCTCGGCTCGGTGATGAGTATGGTGGCTTGGCGTTGCATGTAGTCCTCTGTCCTTGGTTGATGGGAATGGTCAGCGAGTGGCGATGAAAGCCATTGTCGATTGTTTTCATGCCAACAAAAAGCCACAAAAATACCTAGTTTTGTCGAAAAATATGTCAAAATGGCAGCCATAACTGGCAGTTTGTACAATCATGGACGATACCGACCGACAATTACTGGCCTTGCTGCGGGACGATGCCCGCACTTCGGTCGCGACCCTGGCGAAGAAATTGCGCGTCTCGCGCGGCACCGTGCAAAATCGCATCGACAAGCTGGAAAGCTCCGGCGTGATCGTCGGCTACACGGTGCGCCTCAAGCCGGAAGCCGAGGCGCACCGCATCCGGGCCTGGATGAATATCGCGATCGAAGGCAACACTGCGGCCAGCGTGCTGCAAGCCTTGCGCGGCGAACCGAACGTGCACACCCTGCACACCACCAACGGCCGTTGGGACGTGATCGCGGAACTGCGCGCCGATAACTTGGAGGCGTTCGACCTGGTGCTCGGGCGCATCCGAAAGATACCCGGCATCGCCAATAGCGAGACCAGCATCCTGCTGTCGACCCACAAGTTGTAGCGGCGGCCGGAAACGGCGGGAAACGGCGACATGTAGCATGGGTGCAACCCATCGTTGCGGACATGGATGATGGGTTGCACCCATCCTACGGCGGCGCAAGCGCTAGAAAAGCGTTAACCAGCAACGATCTTGATGCAATCGGCGAGCCCGCGGCCCTTGAAAACATGCACGGCGCCGATTTGACCTATAATTTACCGATTCCAGCGCCGATTTGACACACAGCTTGCGGGCGCACGCGATGCGGAACAGCGCATCCGAACTAAATACGGCTAAAGCGGAAGGATGACCCGACCCGCTTCCCAGGCTGGCCGGGTTTTTTGCTTTTTGAAAGTGTAATGATGAAACGCGACGCGATATCTCCGACCGAAGCGCACCTGCGCGAGCTGCTGTCCCAACGCATCCTGATCCTGGACGGTGCGATGGGCACCATGATTCAGCAGTACAAGCTGACCGAGCAGGATTATCGCGGCGGGCCGGGCGGGCGTTTCGCCGATTTTGCCGCGCCGGCGTCAGCTGGCACGCGCGAGCTGTTCGTCAAGGGCAACAACGAGCTGCTGACCTTGACCCAGCCGCAGATCATCCAGGAAATCCACGAGCAATACCTGGCCGCCGGCGCCGACCTGATCGAGACCAACACCTTCGGTGCCACCACGGTCGCGCAGGACGATTACCATATGGCGCATCTGGCCTATGAGATGAATGTGGCCGCCGCCAAACTGGCGCGCGCCGCCTGCGACAAGTATTCGAGTGCCGACAAGCCGCGCTTCGTCGCCGGCGCGCTCGGGCCGACGCCGAAGACCGCGTCGATCTCGCCCGATGTCAACGACCCGGCCGCGCGCAACGTCACTTTCGACCAGCTGGTCGCCGCCTATCTGGAACAGACCCGCGGCCTGGTCGAAGGCGGCGCCGACGTGCTGCTGGTCGAGACCATTTTCGATACCTTGAATTGCAAGGCGGCGCTGTTCGCGATCGATACCTTCTTCGAGGAATCCGGCAAGCGGTTGCCGATCATGATCTCCGGCACCGTCACCGATGCGTCAGGACGGATCCTGTCCGGCCAGACCGTGCCGGCGTTCTGGAATTCGGTGCGCCATGCCAAGCCATTGACGATCGGCCTGAACTGCGCACTCGGCGCGGCGCTGATGCGCCCGTACGCCGAAGAGATGGCGCAGATCGCCGATACCTTTGTCTGCATCTATCCGAATGCCGGCTTGCCGAACCCGATGTCGGATACCGGTTTCGATGAACTGCCGGCCGACACCTCCTCGTTGCTGAAGGACTTCGCCGAAAGCGGTTTCGTCAACATCGCCGGCGGCTGCTGCGGCACCACGCCGGCGCACATCAAGGCGATTGCCGAGGTCGTCAAAACCATCGCGCCGCGCAAGATTCCCGCGGTGCCGCAAGCGATGCGGCTGTCCGGGCTGGAGCCGTTCACGGTCGACGACGACTCGCTGTTCGTCAACGTCGGCGAGCGCACCAACGTCACCGGTTCGAAAGCCTTCGCCCGCTTGATCTTGAACGAGCAATACGACGAGGCGCTGGTGGTGGCACGACAGCAAGTCGAGAACGGCGCGCAGGTCATCGACATCAACATGGACGAAGCGATGCTCGATTCGGTCGCCGCGATGACGCGCTTTTTGAACCTGATCGCATCCGAACCCGACATCGCGCGGGTGCCGATCATGATCGACTCCAGCAAGTGGTCGGTGATCGAAGCCGGCCTGAAATGCGTGCAGGGCAAGTCGGTGGTCAACTCGATCTCGATGAAGGAAGGCGAGGACGAATTCCTGCGTCAGGCCCGGCTGTGCCGGCGTTACGGCGCAGCGGTGATCGTGATGGCGTTCGATGAAAAGGGCCAGGCCGATACCTTTGCGCGCAAGACCGAGATCTGCCAGCGTGCCTACAACCTGTTGGTGACCAAGGTCGGCTTTCCGCCGGAAGACATCATCTTCGATCCGAACATTTTCGCGATCGCGACCGGCATCGAAGAGCACAATAATTACGCGGTTGATTTCATCAACGCGACGCGCTGGATTCGCGACAATCTGCCGCACGCAAAAATCAGTGGCGGGGTGTCGAACGTCAGCTTTTCCTTCCGCGGCAACGACCCGGCGCGCGAAGCGATCCACACCGTATTTTTGTACCACGCGATCCAGGCCGGCATGACCATGGGCATCGTCAACGCCGGCATGATGGGCGTGTATGACGATCTCCCGGCCGAGTTGCGCGAGCGGGTCGAGGACGTGGTGTTGAATCGGCGTGAAGATTCGACCGAACGCATGATCGAGATCGCCGGTACCTTGAAGGCCGGTGGCAAGAAAGAAGAACAGAACCTGGAATGGCGCGAAGGCCCGGTGCAAAAACGCCTGGCGCACGCGCTGGTGCATGGCATCACGCAATGGATCGTCGAGGATACCGAAGAAGCGCGCCAGGAATTGCTGCATAACGGTGGCCGTCCGATCCACGTGATCGAAGGGCCGTTGATGGATGGCATGAACATCGTCGGCGACCTGTTCGGCCAGGGCAAGATGTTCTTGCCGCAGGTGGTCAAATCGGCGCGCGTGATGAAGCAGGCGGTGGCCCACCTGATCCCGTTCATCGAGGCCGAGAAGCTGAAAGAAGAACAGCGCACCGGCATCGTCGCCAAGCCGAAGGGCAAGATCGTGATCGCCACGGTCAAGGGCGATGTGCACGACATCGGCAAGAACATCGTGTCGGTTGTCCTGCAATGCAATAACTTCGAAGTCGTCAACATGGGCGTGATGGTGCCGTGTTCGGAAATCCTGGCCAAGGCGAAGGCCGAGAACGCCGACATCATCGGCCTGTCCGGCCTGATCACGCCGTCGCTGGAAGAAATGGCCCACGTCGCCAAGGAAATGCAGCGTGACCCGCATTTCCGCATGCTGAAGATCCCGCTCCTGATCGGCGGCGCCACCACCTCGCGCGCGCATACCGCAGTCAAGATCGCGCACAACTACGAGGGTCCGGTGGTGTATGTACCCGATGCGTCACGTTCGGTATCGGTGGCTCAGTCCTTGCTGACACCGGAGCAACGCGAGCAGTACATCGCCGACATCGCCAGCGATTACGAACGCATCCGCGAGCAGCACGCCAACAAGAAAGCCGCGCCGCTGCTGACGCTGGCGCAGGCACGCGCCAACAAGATGAAGCTGGCGTTTGACGGCCGCCACACGCCGGTGCGGCCGAAATTCATCGGCCGCCGTGAAATCAAGAATGTCGATCTGGCGACGGTGGCGCACTACATCGATTGGGGCCCGTTCTTCCAGACCTGGGACCTGGCCGGGCCGTATCCGGCGATTTTGACCGACGAGGTGGTCGGCGAAGCCGCCGCCAAGGTCTTGGCCGAAGGCCAGGCGCTATTGAAAAAAGTCATCGACGGCCGCTGGCTGACTGCCAACGGCGTAATCGCGCTGCTGCCGGCCAACAGCGTCAACGACGACGATATCGAGATCTACACCGACGAGTCGCGCAGCGAAGTCGCGTTTACCTATTACGGCCTGCGCCAGCAAGGCGTCAAGCCGGTGATCGACGGCGTCGCGCGACCGAATCAATGCCTGGCCGATTTCATCGCGCCGAAACTGATCGATGGCAAGCCGTCCGGCATCTTTGATTACATCGGCCTATTCGCCGTCACCGCCGGTCTCGGCATCGAGAAGTATGAAAGACGGTTCGAAGACGCGCACGACGACTACAGCAGCATCATGCTCAAGTCACTGGCCGACCGCCTGGCCGAGGCGCTGGCCGAATACCTGCACCAGCGCGTGCGCACCGACCTGTGGGGCTACGTGGCCGACGAGCATCTGAGCAACGAGGAGCTGATCAAGGAACGCTATGTCGGCATCCGGCCGGCGCCCGGCTACCCGGCCTGCCCCGAGCATACGGTCAAGGCCGACATGTTCAAGCAACTGCAATGTGGAGAAATCGGCATGCAGCTGACCGAATCATTCGCGATGTATCCGGGCGCGGCGGTATCGGGCTTCTATTTTGCCCATCCTGAATCGAAGTATTTCGTGGTCGGCAAGATCGGCGATGATCAGGTGACGGACATGGCGCAGCGGCGTGGCATCGATAAGCAGCAGATCGAGACCTGGTTGGCGCCCAATCTGTGATTTTTTGAGCATTGCAGGCATGGGGGCGCTCGACGGAATGGCAGCCCCGTGCCGACCGCATGTTTTTTAGTGACCGCAGCAGTCATGTATCATGATCCGGTGCCCACTCAAGAAATATCAGGCCGCGCTATGACAAGTTTTGACGATATGAAGCTGGAAGTGGGTACTCGCTTGCAGATGACGCTCAAGCGCGGCGTGCAACCATTAATTTATTACACCGCACTCATCGGCTATGTGAGTGGCGAGTACTTGCTGATGAAAATCCCGCTCGAGAATGGACTTTCGGTCCCGATACTGGCGGGCGAGCGCGTCGCCTTGCGCGTATTTTCCGGGATGAACGTGTTTTCGTTTGTCTGCGACGTGGAATCGGTTTTCCACGGCCCCCGGTTCTACATGCACCTCACCTTTCCCAATGAAATCCAGGCCACGGCATTGCGCAAGGCGGTCAGGGTCAATGTGGAATTGCCGGTGCAGATCAAGGGCGCATCGGCGTGCGGGACCATCACCGATATCAGTGTGGCCGGAGCCCAGATCACGGCTGACAGCGCGCTGGGCGAACCTGAAGCGAAAATTGCGCTGTCGTTCACGTTTCGGATCAAGCCGACCAATCAGGAAGTGCTGATCGAAACCAGCGCAACGATCCGCAGTCTGCGTGAGTTACCTGCCGCAAAAACGGGCGCGCCATCACGTTTTTCGCACGGCGTGTTGTTCGATGATATCGACCCGACCAGCCAGGTGATGCTGCAAAATCTGGTCTACGAATCCTTGCTGGGGCTGAAGTCGAAGTCCGAATGATGATCTGAACGCCAACTTGGGCGACGATCAGGTGACGGACATGGCGCAGCGGCGTGGCATTGATAAGCAGCAGATCGAGACTTGGCTGGCGCCGAATTTGTCGTGAGCATGACGGTCGTTTGTTGGTCCGCCGGTCTTCCGCGCGAATGATCCCAAACCGTTCGTGCTGAGTAGCCCCAGCGGGGCGTATCGAAGCAGGCGACTGGCAGCAACACATTGGGCAGCGCTGCGCGCGCATATGCTGGCCGAACGGCATGTGGAATTTCCTGGGCCTTTAGATCAAGGAGCGGACATGTTGGCGACACACCGAAAATCATGAAGCGCCTGGTTCGATACGGCGCATGGTGTTTGTCCACGATGCTGGCGAACCCGGCGGCGGCGGCCGACGATGCGCGCGCCAACCGCGGCAATGATCCCTTCTTCCAGGTTTCCAGTGCGATTCCGGCCTGTCCGCTGCCGCTGGGACCGTTGCAGACGCAGCACGAATGGCGAGAGCAAGCGCATTATCGGGCCGAGCGCGGCACTAGTTGCTGGGCCGAGGGCCGTTGCCGTTTGCCGAATTCCTACCGCTACGACACCGAGATCGCCGCGGCCGTGCAACGGCGGCTGGCGTATATCGAGCCGGCCATGCATTGGCATGAAAAGACCACGCTCTGGCTGCTGCTGCAGCGTCGTTTCATCTATCTGCAGGGATGCGTAGCGCCGGACTTTGACAGCCGTCAGTTCCTGCTTGAACTCGGAAAGACCGCCGATGTCGAGCAGGTGATTGACCAGACCACTGCCGATCCGCGCGCAAAATTGCTACCGTATCGGACGCTGGCCGAACCGGACAAGGCTCTGGCAAAGCCAGGCCAGTAAGCGGTCGACCGCCTCTTGCGCAAGCCGGGCAGCGCCGGAACTGCCACAGCTCGTAGGGCGGAAAAGCGCAGCCCTTGCAGGGCGCATATCCGCTTGCAAGCGGATACCGTTTCGCAGGCGGATCGCATGCGATCCGAAACCCCTGCTCCACCCTTCCGCCGCATGTCTATGCGTCCCTTTCGCCCGTAACCAAGTCAGGTGCCTCGCCTGCCCAATCATTCGGATAAATCCCCGCAGTCACGAACCGATGAAATGACGAGTAGGGCCATGCGTTTACCTGTCGCACGAGTCCATGCTTGAACGGATTGATATGCACATAATTGACATGCGCTGCATAGTCTCGCTCATCACGAATGGTATGTTCCCAAAATCGCCTTTGCCAAATGCCACGTTCACCTTTGCGTACACGTACCGCCGACAAACGCTCGGTTTTTGGTAGCGACTTCGCAAAGGCAATTTTGATCGCCTTCCAGCGCGCAGAGTAATCGGTGTCGCCCGGTGGAAGAGTCCAGATGCAATGGGTATGGTCCGGCAACACCACCCACGCATCAATGTGAAATGGCCGGCGCGCACGCACCTGTCGTACGGCTTCACGAAAGGCGTCGATATGCTGGACCAGTAAGCAGCTCCGGCGTTCGAGCAGATTGACGGTGAAAAAATACGTCCCTCCGGGGACGCGATTGCGGCGGTAATCTGGCATGGATGAGGTGTGCCTGAAAGTTGCATGCGGCGGAAGGGTGGAGCAGGGGTTTCGGATCGCATGCGATCCGCCTGTGAAACGGTATCCGCTTGCAAGCGGATATGCGCCCTGCAAGGGCTGCGCTTTTCCGCCCTACAGCCCTAATCTGACACTGTATGTCGGATCGAGTTTGAGTCGGTACATATTAAATGCCATCCTGGCGCGCGCAAGGATGGCAATTTTACATACGGAGCGCGTTACGCCAGCCGCGCATCGCGCCGGAACTTCCATAGCGCCAGGCCGCCGAACAGCAGCGTGAAACCGAGTTGCACCGCCATCGCCGGCAGCGCCGCATCCAGCCCCAATCCGCGCCAGGTCATCGCATCGAAGCCGTCGACCGCCCAGCGTGTCGGCACCGCCAATGTCAGCGTCTGCAGCCATTGCGGAAACAGGAAGGATGGCACCCAGGCGCCGCCCAGCATCACCATGATCAGCGTCGCGAACACCGCCAGTCCGCGCGCCGCTTCAGGAGTCTGGCCGAAGGCGGCGATCAACAGGCCAAAACTGGCAGTCACCAGCGCAAAACAGAGCCCGACGCCGATGAAGCCGATCACACTGCCGGCGATCTGCACCTTGAACGCGAGTATCGCCACGGCGAAGATGAAGCCGAGGATACCGAACGCGATGATCGCGCAGGACAGCGCGCGCGCCAGCAATATGGTTGACAGCGTGATGGGCGCGGCCAACAGGCGGTTCCACAGTCCCATGCGGCGCGCCAGCAGGATCGCGATGCCGGCATCGATGCCCATGAACAGGATGAACTGCACGCTCATGCCGGCGAACGAATGTGCATAGCCGTTGTATTTGTTGGGGCTTGATGTCATCGCCTCGTCACGGGTCGAGAATGGCATGGATAGGCCGAGGCCGGCCTTCGGCGCGCCGCCGGCATCATTGCCGCCTGCGGATTTGCTTGCGATCGTCGATTGATATTGCTTGACGCTGCCGAGGAACCTGACCAGCTCGGCGCTTTGCGGATCGCTGGCAGCCTGGCTCTCCAGCTGCTTGATGCTGGTATTGAGATAAGAATTGTCGGCGCTCGCGTCGAATACCTCGGCGCTGATATTTTGCATCACGTGCTGGGTCAGCATCCCCTTCAGCATCGCCAGCACCGCGTTTTGCGACGGGTCGTAATAGAGTGCAATTTCCGGTTTGTTCCTGCCGCTGAAAAAGGCAGTCTTGGCGGCGTCGCCGAAACCGGCCGGCAGTACCACCGCTGCATTCAGTTTGCCCTTGCGTACCTTGTCCTGGGCTTCGGCCAGTGACAGCTCGAGTACATTGAGCGCCTTGTCGCTCTTCAGACCGGCCGCGATCTTTCGGCTGGCAGCGCTGTCATCGAGTTGCACCAGCGCGACATCGATCTTGCCGCCATCGGTTGCGCCGGAGCCGCCAAACAGATAGCCGAAAAACGCGCCGAGCATGATCGGCATCAGCAGGCTCAGCAGCAGCGCACGACGGTTCGACAGGAACAGGATCAAGTCCTTGCGGATCAACGCAATCAGTGCGGTCATGGTCGGATATCCAAAAAGTTCTGGTGAGGAGGGCGGTGCGATCAGTCGCGCAGGCTGCGGCCGGTCAGGTCGAGGAAGATGTCTTCCAGATTGGCCTTGGCGGTCGCGAAATGCAGCGGCTGGCAACCCTGTGTCTGCATCCATGCCAGCAGCGGCAACGCCTGTTCGGTCGCGTGCAGGCCGATCTGCAGGCAGCAGTCGGTGACCGCGACTGTGGTCACGCCCGGCTGGCGCCGGATGCCGTCGAGCAGGGCGGCGCTGGCCGCTTGCGCCAGATCGATTCGCAGCGCGGCCTGCGCCGGCAGCCTTTGATACAGTGCGGCCGGCGTTTCATCGGCCAGGATCTTGCCGTGATCAATCACGACGATGTGGTCGGCCAGCCGCTCCACTTCTTCCATGTAGTGACTGGTATAGATCAGCGCCCGGCCCTGACTCTTCAGCAGTTCCAGACTATTGAAGATCGCGTTGCGGCTCTGCGGGTCGACCCCGACGGTCGGCTCGTCCAGGATCAAGAGCTGGGGATCGTGCAGCAGCGCCGCCGCGATGTTCAGCCGTCGTTTCATGCCGCCGGAAAAAGCACTCAGTTTGTCAAATGCGCGGTCGGTCAGATTGACCAGCGCCAGCACGTCGTCGCAGCGCGTCTTCAGCCTGGCGCCGGACAGGCCATACAGCGCGCCGAACAGCTTCAGGTTTTCGCGCGCCGACAGGTCTTCGTACAACGCCAGATCCTGCGGCACCAAGCCGATCTTGTGCTTGACGGCGCTGTTGCCGCCGCCGATCGGCTGGCCGTCGAGCAGGATCTGGCCGCCGTCGGGCCGCAGCAGGCCGCAGATCAGGCTGACCGTGGTCGATTTGCCTGCGCCGTTGGGGCCGATCAGGCCGAGCGTCTGGCCGCTATTGACGCGGAACGAGATGCCATCGACCGCCCGGCGCTCGCCATACGATTTCACGAGATTGGTGACGGTCAGTAAAACAGAAGCCATGGCGCAATCCGGAGTTGGGGTGGATCGGAGTGTACATGGATGTTGTTTGCTGTTCTATAACAGGCGGGGCTTAATGAGGTTTGGGTCGGTCGGTCAAATCAATACTGTCACCCCAGCCCCCTTCGACAAGCTCAGGACATGCTTCGGCAAGCTCAGGACAAGCTGGCCTGCGGTCAAGCTGGGGCGCAGTGGCGTTCGTGGCAGCTACTTGACGGTCATTGCTGGTGCGCGCTTTGCTGGTGCAAAACGAACGCCGCTGGATCCCAGCGTGCGCTGGGATGACGGTGCGGAGGTTTCGATATGCGGGACCGTCGCCATGCTAGCCCAGCGGCGCACCATCGACGAATACGATCAACTCGCCGCTGGCGAACTGGCTCCATTGCTCGTCGGTAGTGAGCGGCGCGGTGACGATGACCGCGACGCGGTCGGTCGGCGTGGTCAGTTGCGCGAAATCGACCTGCAGGTCTTCGTCCGATAGCCGCGCCTGGCGGAACGGATGCTGGCGCACGATGTAGTACAGCGCGGTCGAGCAATGCGCAAACAGCACGCTGCCATCCGACAGCATCAGGTTGAAGGTGCCGTGGGCGGCGATCGCGGTCGTCAGCTCGCGCAGCTTTGCTGTCAGCGCCGCCAGCGGCGGTGCCTGGTCGCCGAAGCGGCGCCGCAGCTCCTGCAGCAGATAGCAGAACGCGAGCTCGCTGTCGGTATTGCCAACCGGGCGGTAGCAGCCGTCCATGGTCGGTGCGAAATCTTTCAGGTCGCCGTTATGCGCGAACACCCAGTAGCGGCCCCACAGTTCGCGCACGAACGGGTGGCAATTTTCCAAAGCAATCCGGCCCTGGGTGGCCTTGCGGATATGCGCCACCACGTTTTTGGATTTGATCGGTACGCGTCGGATCAGATCGGCTATCGGCGACGAGATCGCGGCTTCGTAATCGACGAAATGGCGCACGCCGGCACCTTCAAAGAACGCGATGCCCCAGCCGTCCTTGTGCTCGTCGGTACGGCCGCCGCGCGTCGCGAAACCGGTGAAACTGAATACGATGTCGGTGGGGACGTTGCAATTCATCCCGAGTAGCTGGCACATGGCGAGTGGAATAGGCTGGGTTTGATCGTATAGCGTCTAGTGTAGCGCGTTACGCTAGTGAGCCGATATCTCGCGCTAGTCCGGCGCCAACGAAAATAGTGGGAGTATGGGGCAAACCAATGCCAATGCCGCTGGTAAAACAAGCGGCTCTAAAAATACAGGCCCCAGTATTTATTTTGACACGATCCGACTTGCAGTGTCCGAATCGTGCGTCCGCGGCTCGATTGCGCAGCTTGTCTCGCGCACGTTACAGTAGCGCACCACAGCGCTACGCCACCGCCATGCAAACTCAACCTGAAAACGAATCGACAGAATTTCTCGGCATCAGCACCAACCTGATGTTCGACTGCGTCAACGGCAGCGCCCCCCTTGCAGGGCGCGTCATCGCTTGCAAGCGATGACCGTTACGCAGGCGAGCAGCAGGCTGCTCGAGTTCCCTGCTATACCTCCTTGCCAGCCCGCGTTTTGGTGGGGCCGCCGAGGCTTGAACGCATCTCCCAATTTGATTGTTAACAGGCCCTACATGCCGCACAGACCCAGCACTTTTTCCTGCTGGCTACAGGCTTTCGCCTCCGGCGCCGATATTTGTGGTGTCGGCGTTGCGCCGGCCTTCGCGATCGCACTGCGGCGCGCGATGCAAGCGCGCAATACCTTCTCGATTGGTGGGTAGTAAGTCCAGCCCTTGCCGAGCGGCGGCAATTCCATTTTCACCTGCTTCCATTTGGCGTGACCCTGGCTTTGCAGGTTGTCGAAATTGAGGCACAGCGCGTCGGCGAATCGGTTCAAATAGGCCTGCGTGTGCGCCATTCTGTAGTCGTAGGTGACCAGAAAGGCCTTGACCGTCAGCGTCGGCACGTCTTCGCTAATCCAGTTCGGATAACTGCTGCTGCGAATGGTGGCCGGAAAATAGGTCTTGGTGGCGTGCTGGCTCTCCGCCGATTTTTCGTCGAACCTGAGCAGCTTGATGAATTTGCGCGCCTCGGGCGTCATGTCGACAAACAGCTTGGCCGGCTGGCCGGCGACCACCACCACCACATCGATCGACTTGTCTCCGGTCAGCTTGAGCAGCGCCTCTTCGTTTGACAGATAACTGGCATTCGCGTCCGGCAACGACTTGCCGAACATCTGCTTGTATATGGTGGTGGCGGACAGGGCGGTGCCGCTGCCGACCGGGCCGACGTTGATCTTCTTGTCCTTGATCTGGTGGATGAATTCGAGCGGCGCATCGGCCCGCGTGACGAAATAGATTTCTTCGTCGTACAGCGGCATCACCACGCGCAAAGGCTGGATCAGCTGGCTGGCCGAGCGGTTGCCGCCTGCGGCCTGGTCGACGAACGCCTGATACACGTCCGATTGCACCAGCGCCAGCTTGACACCAGGCTCGTAACGCAGCCGTTGCACATTCTCGGTCGAGCCCTTGGACGGCAGCACTTCGAGCGTGATGTCGGCCGGGGCCGCCACCCATTTCGAGATGTCGCGCCCGATCTGAATATAAGTGCCGCGCTCGGACGCGGTGACGATCTTGTAGTCGATGTTAGGCAGTGCATGCGACGGCAGCGACAGGGTCAGCATCGGCAGCCACATCAGGAACAGCGCAACCATGGTGCGGGTCTTGTTCATAGCGTTCCTCCGGTGGGTCTTGCATTGCTAGCGGCCCTTGATATCGCATAACGCCATTGCCAGTGCGGCTGCGCTGCAGGGCGTGGCCGGGGTCGTATCGTCCGCCGCCTGTTTCTTGACCGCCGCTTGGTTCGCTTGACGGTGAACCGCTTTCGGACTGGTCGCCGGCTCCGCGAGCAAGCGCGGGCCGCCGGTTCGCGCTGCATTGACGCCGACGGCCACCGTTGAGTTGGCGACTGGCTGGGGCGGCACAACTGGCTCGGCCGAGCTTGGCACGCTGGCGACCGCGATCGAGGCGGTGGCTGCCGGCGGTAATTCCTCGTTCGTCACGCTGCTGGTCGCGGGCCTGCTGGTGGACGATGGTGCGGGCGCCAGTGTGGGCGCCGATTGCATCCATGAAAACGCGATCAGGCCGGCCGCTGCGCCCAGTACCAGCAGCAGGACCAACCCCCACACCCAGCGCCATCGTTGTTGCAATTTGCCGACCGCGTCTTCCAGGTTCGACAGCACTTCGTATTGATGCCGCAGCTCCTGCAGTTCGGCCGGCGTCGCTGCCGCTGCTTGCTGCGGTACCATCCCGGTCGGCACTGCCGGCGCGGCCGCCGCCTTCGCCGCGAGTTCGGCATCGGACAGGAAAAAACCGCCGGTACCAGGTTCGCCTCTCGGCGTACGCTCTTTCTGACGAGATGAATGTCTCATCGATCCATTTGTCACCAGTTGTCTGCCTGCAGCAGGAATCAGTTCGGGCTTGCCAGCGATATCGTGCAATCACCAATATCGGATGGGACTGCAGTGCCATGCTGTACACCAGAATGACAGGCAGTCGCAAGCTTACCTATTTGATCCCCCCGCTCGATTGCGTCATTGAGCCTGGTCAATAAGCGGCCCGATTCATGTCAGTCGCCACGGCACGCCGCTGTGCTGGCGCGGGCAAGGCAACAATTTTTGCGGCGCCGCTGTAGCGGCCTGCGGAATTTCGGCCGAGTCCGAGTAGTTCCCCGGGGGAAATTCCTTGCACTTTCGCGCCGCTCTCATCCATTAGTAAATTGATAATTATCAAGTGCCGGCCAGCTGAAGTTTGTAAAGTGTAAGCATTCTTTTGACCCGCAATTCTTGTCAACATGGCACTGGTCGCGGCACTGGATACCGAACCGCGCAACATGCTCGGTCACTCGAACAAAGGCGGGTGTTGTCCAAACAGATTAGGTGAATCCAATGAAATTTTTGTCATGCATCAGTCTCAAACAAATCGGCCTGCTGGCCCTGATACCGTGGCTTGTCGCCTGTGCGTCGGGCGGCGCCGGCTTGCGTGCGGATCCCAGCGCCAGCCTCGAATCGGGGCTGCCCGCCAACGCGCCGGTGGTGAAACAGATCACGCCCGAACTGGTCCGGTCCGAGCGCGAGAAGCATGAAAAACAAACGACTCAGAACCTCAGCAATCTGGTCAGCGCGGTGACGCCGTACAAGATCGAAAGCGGCGACATCCTGTCGATCGTGGTGTGGGACCATCCCGAACTGGCCGGCGCCGTGATGGCGACACCGGTCGCCAGCATCAACGGCGCAGAAGCTGTCGGTCCGGCCGCGCCGCCGGCCGGCTTCGTGGTCGATCACGAGGGCATGGTGCAGTTTCCGTATGCGGGCGCGCTCAAGCTGGCGGGTCTGACAGAAGAGCAGGCGCGTGGCCTGCTGACCGGCAAGCTGGCGCGCTACATCAACAAGCCCAAGGTCACCCTGCGCGTGCAGGCCTATCGCAGCAAGCGCATCTATATCGATGGCGAAGTCAAGTCCCCCGGGCTGCAGGCAATCAATGACATCCCGATGACGCTGGTAGAAGCGCTGAACCGTGCCGGCGGCCTGCTGCCCACCGCCGATCAGAGCCAGATCTTCATCAACCGGGCCGGCACCAACTACCAGATCAACCTGCTGCAGCTGGTGCAAAAAGGCATTAATCCGTCCAGCATCATGTTGATCAACGGCGACATCGTGCGAGCCGTGTCGCGCGATGAAAGCAAGGTCTTCGTTTCGGGCGAAGTCGTTGCGCCGAAAGCGTTGACCATGCACAACGGCCGTCTGACGCTCAACGAAGCACTGGGTGAAACGGGCGGCATCAATCCGGTTACCGGTGATGGGCGACAGGTGTACGTGGTACGCAAGCAGGCGTCGGAGCCGGTGGTATATCAGCTCAACGCCAGCACGCCTGGGGCTTTGGCGATGGCCGAGAGTTTCGAGCTGTACCCGAAGGACGTAGTCTACGTCGCCGCGTCGCCACTGACCAACTGGCATCGCGCGATCAGCCTGATATTCCCAAGCGCGTTGTCGGGGGTTCTTAGTGCGGCTCATCCGTAGATCGATCGGCGGCATGATCGGCCCGGACCTGATGTTACGCGTGATCGTGCCACGCCGGACCGGACCGGTGATCCATTTTCAGCCCCTGTACGCTGGGATGGATCCGCCGCACCAGAATGACGGAGAAGATGTGGTGTCGGCGTCGGCCGGTGCGCTGTGGAAATATTCAGCCACTTTTATATAGATCTTATACAGGCTAGGTAATCATCATGATGAATACAGCGAATCAGAACGCGATGGCTCCCATCATGCAACACAGCATGACGATGCATCAACCTATTCAACAGTCTGCGCCGCAAAGTATGCCGCCGGACGATCAAGACGAGCTGAAAGCCTATGTCAATACCTTGTTCGACCACCGCTGGCTGATTCTGTGGATTGCGCTGGCAGCGACGTTGATCGGCGTCGCCTACGCATTCATGGCCAAGCCGGTGTATCAGGCCAGCATGATGATTCACGTCGAGGAAAACAGTCCCAATTCATCGAAAAACATTCTGGGTGAAATGGCTTCGCTGTTCGATACCAAGGCCGAAGTCACCGCCGAGATGGAGTTGCTGCATTCACGACTCGTAATCTCGCGTGCGGTCGACAACATGCGTCTGTACATCGATGCCCACCCGAAGTACTTCCCGCTGATCGGTGGCCTGCTGGCGCGCCAGAACAAGCAACTGTCCTCGCCCGGCGTCTTCGGCATCGGCGGCTATGCGTGGGGCGCCGAAAAGATTTCGGTGCCGGTGTTCAATGTGCCGGATGTGCTGCAAAACCGTGAATTTGTCATCACGGCGGAAGGCAACGGACAGTATCTGCTGACCGAATCGACCCAGAACATCGCGCTGAAAGGCAAGGTCGGCGTCGCGCTCAATGCCGCTACCGACAATGGCAATATCGAACTGATGGTAGACCAGATGGCAGCCGCACCCGGTGCGGAATTCAGCCTGCGCCGCGACTCGCGCCTCGCCGCGATTGAAGAAGTACAAAAATCCATGATGGTCACTGAGCAAGGCAAGCTGTCGGGCATCATCAACGTTACGCTGCAAGGCCAGAATCCGCAACTGACCACCAATATCCTCAATGAAATCGGGCGCGAATACATGCGGCAAAATCTGGCGCGCAAGACCGAAGAAGCCGAAAAATCGCTGGCCTTCCTGAACACCCAGTTGCCGCAACTGAAGGCGCAGCTGGAGCAGTCCGAGGGGAAATACAACCAATTTCGCAATGCGCACGGCACAATTGACCTGGGCGAGGAAGCGCGGCTCAGCCTGCAGCAATCGGCAGCGGCCAAGACCCGGCGCATCGAGTTGCAGCAGAAACGGACCGAATTGCTCAGTCGCTTCACCGACGAGCACCCGATCGTGCAGGGGGTGAACAGCCAGCTGCGTGAAATCGACAACGAGATCCGGGAAGTGGCCGGCCATATCAAGACCCTGCCGACACTGGAGCAGGATGTGGTCCGTTTGAACCGCGACGTCAAGGTCAACACCGATCTGTACACCACATTGTCCAACACCGCGCAACAGCTGCGCCTGATTACGGTTGGCAAGGTCAGCAACGTGCGCCTGATCGACGCGCCGATGGCACCGGAGAAACCGCTGAAGCCGAACCGGCCGTTAGTCATCGCGCTGGCGGTGTTGACCGGACTGTTTCTCGGCGTGATATCCGCCTTCATCAAAAAATCGTTCAAAAACGGTATCGAGAATCCGGAACATATCGAAAAGATGCTCGGCTCACGCGCGGTCTATGCCACCATCCCGCATAGCGACAAGCAGACCCAGATCATCAAACATCACGCGAAATCGAACCCGATGCTGGTACTGGCCCAGGCTGCACCGCAGGATGTGGCGATCGAAAGCCTGCGTTTTTTCCGCACCGCGGTGCAGTTCGCGATGCCGAAGTTCAAAAACAATATCGTCCTGATTACCGGACCTACGCCGGGCCTGGGCAAGTCCTTCGTCTCGGTCAATTTTGCTGCCGTGCTGGCAGAGACCGGCAAGAAGGTATTGCTGATCGACGCCGATTTCCGGAATGGCCACCTGCATCAATCCTTCGGCCTGGAGCGGCAGGGCGGGCTGTCCGAAGCCATCACCGGCGCCAAACCGCTGGAGCAATCCATCCGTCGCAGCGTGCTGGAGAATCTGGATTTCATCCCGACCGGCCTGCTGCCGCGCAATCCGTCGAAATTCCTGCTGCATACGGATTTCGGCGCACTGCTGCAAACGGTATCGAGCCAATATGATGTGGTGCTGATCGACGCGGCACCAGTACTGGCGGTGTCCGACACCCTCGTGATCGGTTCGCACGCCGGCGCCGTGTTCATCCTGACCCGTGCCGGCATCACGACCGAACGCGAGATCAACGAGTCGATCAAGCGTTTGAACCACGCAGGGATAGCACCGGCCGGCGTTCTGTTCAATGACCTGATTCTGCGGCCCGGCGTCTATGGTTACGGCTACGAGTATGGTAATGAAAATATCAGCCAACTGGAGTATTCGTAAGCGACAAACACCATCGAATCGAAGATCAAGCGGCAGCGCGGTAATGCCGTTCAGATAAGCGACTTTTTGAGTAATCGAATGGTATGGCGCTTTGGTTTAGCCTTAACGACTCGGTTGCATGGGTGGCGGGGGCGTTTTCGTTGGGGAGAGCGATGAGACGCTGACGTAGGCGCTGTAGCGTGGCATGAATTTTTACTTGGGTGCGAGTGACTGCGGCCCAGCGCAGCTCATATTGAATGGTGTTGAAGGCGCGTATAAAGCTGATATCGGTAGCTACACATTTTGCCTCCAATGGACAGCCTGTGCACTTTCCAGGCGAACCTATAAATAGATGCCATACGTGAAAAGAGGGGGAGCATGCCAGTACATCTGCGTTTCAAGACTCTCCGGGTGGAACCGTTCCAACTCGATGGAAATGACGACGTATTCGTCGTTGCGGGGCTAGTTGGATTAATGCGTCAATGGCCTTTGTTGTTGCACTGGTCCACAATTTGGGAACGGTTCAAGCTAGCGCTAAAGATTGCTGCCGGACGGAGCGTTTTTTTTGGAATTCGGTCGGGGGGAAGCCTTGTGTCGACCGGTGTGTTGGCATTAGGCTATTGCAGGACTTACAAGGTCGAGCCTGAAGCGGTCGTGATCGGTACGATCGGTACTGACCCTAGGAGAAGGGGAGAGGGGCTTGCGACGAGAGCCATAAAGGCGGCTATGAATGCAATGATTAATAGAGGGCATACGTTATTTTACATAGACACCCTGAGGGGCAATGTTGCGATGCTACGTTCCATTGAGAAACTCGGTTTTGGGCAACCGGTATCAAATGATGATACACATAGTCCGCTAATCACAAAGAACACGATAAGCGCTTCCTCTCCCAGTCCCGTAAAAAATAAAATCCAATGAAGAGATTTATAGCGGGCGGATAAATGCGCGCGCCGCCGTAATGCCGCTCAGTTAAGCCCTGAACGGCATTTTTCTTTAGAAAAAGAGGTGTAAACGTTCATACTGGATGCCACTTTTCGGCTTGATGCTAGTGCGGCACGCCTGCCGATCGCATGCTATTGCTCCTGAGTTTTTACACGATCTCGCAATGCATCCATCTGGTCGCTGTGTTCCAAGGCAGTTCGCGCCGTCTTGACCTGAAAGAGCATGCCTTGTGAGCATCGTTCTTCCCATCATTTTCGGCCGGCCCGATATTCAGATACAGCAGGATGTTGCAGAGCGAGGCCGCTTCGTCGATGATTGGGCCAGAGGCGATCGCCGAGCGGGTGTGCATGGGCCTGTTCCTGGTCAGCGTTGGCCTCGCGAAAAAGATCGTGTTTTCCGGATCGTTTGCGCAGATTGCAGACTTGTGTTTGTCTCATCCCGGCCAGCTTCGGCGCTGGAAGTCATCATCGGTGCATGTGCGTTTTCGTTCCAGCCCCACTTCGATTTCAGCGGCTACTCGGATATTGCACGCGGCATTGTGCAAATGCTTTTCCGGCTTTCAAAATCTGGATCGCATCTACAAAATACTCGACAATCAAGGCATCTGTGTCGTATCGGTGATTCCACCGATGGCGCCCGGTGGGTTTCCTCCAGAATATTTTGCCAAGAGCGATCGCTTCCATATTGCGGCAACGCGCCTCGCTTCCCGCTATGGCAGGGTCATTTCCGGCAATGACGACAGCTTTCGTGAGTTTCGGTTACAGCCATCGAATTTTTCCGATCTGCTTCATCCGTCGACCACCGGTACGCCACTGTTATCGCGCGAAATGAGTCGACTCATCGCTTTAGCAGCGGCCGATACAGCGGCGCCGCCGCGCTGTCAAAAGGCGGCTTCGCAGACCACCATGGCGGTCGGTTGATGCCCTGCTAGCCCATGCCTCGACACCGCTGTTCCGGCGCTTCCTTACCGTGTCGTTGCCTCGCCGATTCTTGAGTTCACCTCTTTTCTGTACCGGATAGTCCCGCACAGTCGACTCAGCCGGATGCGCAGAATTGTCTTTTTGGATTGATGGTATGAATGGCAAGCGGTCAGGCGCCCGCGCAAGTTCGCAACGGGCGAATGGGTAAGATCAATCAGTCCATTTCCGTGTTGGCACCTCGGCCCTGTTCCCGTACCCAAACCCTTCCAGTAATGCCTCGCTATCGGCGGGCCTCCAATCCGAACCAATGTTGCATAAGACGCATGCCACGGAGGACAGGTGTGGATTGCCGCATCGGCATGCCGCCTTGCAGACATTTCCTGAAATTTCCAGCGCAGCAATTGCTCAAGTTTTAATTGTGGCATTTCAATGTTTTCATTTAGGTAAAAACATCGGCACTTCTTTCTCCCTTCCAATTGAAAAATAGGCATCGTTCAGTCAAAAAACCGCGTTCAATCGCGGTTTTTTTTGCCTGAATAAAATTTCTTTGTTGAAAGGGAGCTACCACTTTCGCTCAAAAAACGTGGCTCCTTGACAGGCGCAATTGCCCGCTTTGCTAAGCGGCATCACGTTGTTTTCATAAAAACAATGCCGCTTTAAAAATACATCCTTGCAATTGATTATTCCCCATCACTAAATTTTTTTCAGGAAATAGTGGAACTAAGCAATTTGTTGCTTCTCAAAAAGGTTCGCTGCAATCAATGACTTGGGGAAACTTTCATGCTAAAGATGTCATCATTCGAACTCTCGCCGCGCGCCATGTTGTGCACAAGTTTTTTTTCCGTCCTGTTGGCCGCATGCGGAGGTGGTTCTGGTACTGATACATCTCAAACCGCGTCACCTGAATTCTTGAAGAGTGCGCAAGCCAATCCAGGCTCCAACGGATACGTGAGCCCCACCCCAACGCCAGCACCGGCACCGGCACCGGCACCAGCACCGGCACCGGCACCAGCACCGGCACCGGCACCAGCACCGGCACCAGCACCGGCACCAGCGCCAGCGCCAGCACCAGCACCAGCACCGGCACCGGCACCGGCACCGACGACGTACAACCTGTATGTTTCAACCACCGGTTCCGATTCCAACGCGGGTACGCAATCGGCACCATTCAAGACGATCCTGAAGGCGTCGCAGGTGGCCAAGCCTGACACCACGGTGCATGTGGCCGCCGGCACTTACACGGGGGGATTCCAGACCACCGTGAGCGGCACCTCGAGCGGGCGCATCCGTTTCGTGTCCGATACCAAATGGGGTGCCAAGATCAC
>NZ_JBHRTP010000026.1:0-4033 GCF_042646465.1 Pseudundibacterium arcticum | reverse complement strand
GTGGCCGGCCATATCAAGACCCTGCCGACACTGGAGCAGGATGTGGTCCGTTTGAATCGCGACGTCAAGGTCAACACCGATCTGTACACCACATTGTCCAACACCGCGCAACAGCTGCGCCTGATTACGGTTGGCAAGGTCAGTAACGTGCGCCTGATCGACGCGCCGATGGCACCGGAGAAGCCGCTGAAACCGAACCGGCCGCTTATCGTCGCCGTGGCGGTATTGGCCGGGCTGTTTCTTGGCGTGCTATCTGCCTTCATCAAAAAATCGCTCAGAAGTGGCATCGAGAATCCGGAGCATATCGAAGAGATGCTCGGCTCACGCGTGGTCTATGCCACCATCCCGCATAGCGACAAGCAGACCCAGATCATCAAACATCACGCGAAATCGAACCCGATGCAGATACTGGCCCAGGCCGCACCGCAGGATGTGGCGATCGAAAGCTTGCGCTTTTTCCGCACCGCGGTGCAGTTCGCGATGCCGAAGTTCAAAAACAATATCGTTCTGATTACCGGACCTACGCCGGGCCTGGGCAAGTCCTTCGTCTCGGTCAATTTTGCTGCCGTGCTGGCAGAGACCGGCAAGAAGGTATTGTTGATCGACGCCGATTTCCGTAATGGCCATCTGCATCAATCCTTCGGCCTGGAGCGGCAGGGCGGGCTGTCCGAAGCCATCACCGGCGCCAAACCGCTGGAGCAATCCATCCGTCGCAGCGTGCTGGAGAATCTGGATTTCATCCCGACCGGCCTGCTGCCGCGCAATCCGTCGAAATTCCTGCTGCATACGGATTTTGGCGCACTGCTGCAAACGGTATCGAGCCAATATGATGTGGTGCTGATCGACGCGGCACCAGTACTGGCCGTGTCCGACACCCTCGTGATCGGTGCGCACGCCGGCGCCGTGTTCATCCTGACCCGTGCCGGCCTCACGACCGAACGCGAGATCAACGAGTCGATCAAGCGTTTGAACCACGCAGGGATAGCACCGGCCGGCGTTCTGTTCAATGACCTGATTCTGCGGCCCGGCGTCTATGGTTACGGCTACGAGTATGGTAATGAAAATATCAGCCAGCTGGAGTATTCGTAATCGACCAACTGCATCCGACCACGTATTAGGCCGGCGGCACGGGCACGGCCATGTCCATGTATCTCGCCGATGAAATTAACCGTATAAATATAGGGAAAAGGCGCGATGCCATCGAAAAGCCAGGGAACTGAACAGCGCGCATTTCAGAATAAGAGTGCGAAGTGGCGTGGCAATTTCCGACTCGGCCGCGTTGATGCCCACCCCACATCATCTTGACCGAGGGTGCCACTCTACCTATGTCTCAGATGCCGACCTTAGCCATCACAATTTATGATTTCATGGATGAAAATCACGAGCGTTGGCGGCATCACCGTCATGGCACCTGCTGCCATCGCGATCACCGTATGGCTTGTCGTCGAGCGTTCGTGGCGCGTGGCCTTGTGGTGGTGCCTGCTGTTTGCCGCCGGAATGGGCTTGGTGGTCGCGACTAAGATTGCTTTCATCGGATGGGGCATCGGAATTCGGTCGCTGGATTTCACCGGTTTCAGCGGTCATTCGATGCGTGCCACGGCAGTTATCCCGGTGCTGTTTTATCTGATCCTGCAAAAAGCCTCGCCCGTTTCCCGTGCCGCAGGGGTGGCGCTCGGCATTGTGTTTGGTGTGATTGTCGGCATCTCACGCCTGGTGTTACATGCCCATTCTGTTTCAGAGGCCATTGCAGGATGCATCTTGGGAGGCATTGTAAGCCTCATGTTTATTTGGATTTTAGAACCCCCTCAAAAATTCGCGTTGTATCGTTCACTGATCGCATTGAGTCTGATTGCATTGCTTGCGGTTCCCTATGCAGAGCCAGCACCCACACAAAGCTGGATAACTTGCCTTGCGCTTTACCTTTCCGGGCACGATAGGCCGTTCGTTCGACATGGCTGGAAATTTGCCCCAATCGGATGGGGCTCATCAAAGGAACTGCAGGACGACTATTCTTGCCCATTCCCACGGAAAGCTAAAAGCATTGATCGCTTGCCCTTGAGCGAAGCATGATTTTTTTTGGGGGGAATATGAAGTCCACGACCATAGCCGCAAGCAGCCCAAAAATATGTCCGCCCATTATTGGTTACGAGACAGGTCGATCCGTGGAGTCTGAAGAAATCAGTATTTCACTTTACGAAAATGAAGTGCCGGCTTTTGTTGAGGCAGAACTGGAGCGTCTGTACGAAAATATTTTCTCGTCACTTGAAAAATTCAGAGTGGAGGGAACGGCTACAAATGCGAGTACCTACGTGGTTCGCAAGGGCGCTGAAGTGATCACTGTTTTTCTATTCCGACGCGAAAATGGAAAGGTGGAAGTTCTCAACCAGGCGATCAAGATCGAGGAAGTCGAGGTCTGTCGATTTGCGGATGCCATTTTCAGCGCCTTCAAATCGGTCACTGTCATTACGTTCCACGCCGTGCAAACAACTATCCGCAAGCTCCCGTTTCCTTATCAACGATTCAATTGCCTGGAAGACATTGTGTTGACTTTGCCAAATACATCACAACAGTATCTGGCCAGCCTCGGAAAGAACATGCGCAGGAACATTAAGCGCTATATGAGCAAACTCACGCAGAGCTTTCCCTCGTTCTGTTATGAAGTCTATGAGAAGGAGGAAGCGAGTGAGCAGCACATTCGGGACATTATCAGGTTGAGCAGCGCCAGGATGGCCGTCAAGAAAAAGGTTACGCTCCACAATGAGGAAAAGACGGAACGACTCATTCGCCTCGTGAGAAGGTATGGGTTCGTTGGTGTCGTAACGATAGACGGTCGCGTCTGCGCTGGCTTGATCGGCAGTCACTGCGGGGCGAATTATGCCTCGCATGTTGTTGCCCATGCTTCAGAATACGATGACTATATGGTCGGAATGCTGTGCTACTACCTGACTATTTGCGAATGCATCGATCGAGATTTCAAAGAATTTCACTTCCTGTGGGGGCGGTCTGAATATAAATACAAATTATTGGGAGTGCAGCGGGATCTGGATCACCTCGCCGTATATCGCTCTCGCGCACAATTTCTGCTTAACGGCGATATGGTATTGAAGAACGCGTTCAAGGGTTACGGCCGACAAGCGAAGCGCTGGCTGCTCGACCCCAAGCGCACGGACAGCTTGATTGGGCGAGTCGCAATCAGGATTGCAGACAGTATGTGAATGTGGGGTGGCTCAGATTTTATATCTTGGCAATGGTCGTAAGTGCTTTTGTAGCCGATGAAAAACAAACTCGGATTCAATTGGTCATAAGAAAGTGTCAAAGCAGCAATTAATCGAGTATCACGTGTAGTGCGTGAACATTTATCGAATGGGAAAATAAACATGAAATTATTTCTCCCCACTAACTGAAGTTGTCATTTTTCAATGAAAAAACCGCGTTCAATCGCGGTTTTTTTTTGCCCGAAACAAATTTTTTTGTTGGCAAAAATTATGATTTTCAGTCAAAACCGTCGGTGCCTTCAGAAGCAAAATCGCCGGTTTAGCTAAGCGGGATCACGTTGTTTTCAGAAAAATAATGACGTTTTAAAAATACACCCTGGCAATTGATTATTTTCCAGCGAAAAATTTTTTTTTGGAAATAGTGGAACTAAGCAATTAGATGCTTCTCAAAAAGGTTCGCTTAAATCAATGACTTGGGAAGATTTTCATGCTTAAATTGTCATCATTTGAACTCACACCACGCGCTATGTTGTGCACCAGTTTTGCTGTCCTGTTGGCCGCGTGCGGAGGTGGTTCGGGTACTGATACGTCCCAAACCACGCCGTCTGAATTTTTGAAGAGTGCGAACGCCAGTTCCGGTTCGAATGGATACGTGAGCCCTACCCCAACGCCAGCACCAGCACCAGCACCAGCACCAGCACCAGCACCAGCACCAGCACCCGTTACATCACGAGACCCGCTGAAGTGGCCCTTTGCGTCCACCAGCATTTGGAACATGCCAATCGGTAGCGGCGCCGTGTACGTTGCAGCAAATTTCC
>NZ_JBHRTP010000025.1:0-42111 GCF_042646465.1 Pseudundibacterium arcticum | reverse complement strand
GTCATGGCGTCGGCCCAGCGTATCGGCGTGACCAAGATCGGCCTGGTTGGCAATGAGCAATTTATTGGCAAATAAAGCAAAAGCAAGTTGACGATAATTTGTCAATAAATGCCATCAACCTGGACGAAATCGATAAAAACGCATCAATGCAACAACATTTATCTTTTCGCAATATGGGCAGGTTTTCACCTGCCCTCTTTTTTACCCGATTGAGAGATTAACCATGTCCCAATTCCGATTCGCTCGCCTTGGCCTTATCGTGGCCGCACTCGGCCTGAACCTGGCCCCCAGCGTAGTTGGTCTTAGCTCCGTCGCCTACGCCGCCGACGCCAAGGGCGAAACGCTGCGGCCAGAAGTTGGCAAGCTGCTGCAATCTGCGACCGAGCTGATGAAAGCGCAAAAATACAAGGAAGCGCTCGCTAAAGTGCATGAAGCTGATGCGCTCAGCGGCAAAAACGCATTCGAAACCTATACTACCGACCGTATGCGCGGGGCGCTGGCGATTGCGGTCGGCGATACCGATACCGCGGCCCGATCGTTCGAAGCATCGATCGCCTCTGGTCGCGTCGCCGATGCCGACCAGATCCGGTTTGCGCAGGCATTGGCTGGCGCCTATTATCGCGCCAAGGATTACCCAAAGTCGATCGTCTGGCTAAATCGCTATTTCAAGGCCGGCGGCAATGATCCGCAGATGCGTCCCCTATTAGTGCAAGCCTATTACCTGGGCGGTGACTACGGTCGCGCCAGCAAAGAAGTAATGGCCGACATCCAGGCCGAGGAAAAGGCCGGACGCACGCCCAATGAAGATACGCTGCTGATGCTGGCCGATTGCGAAAATCGTCAAAAGAACCAGGCTGGCTATGTTGCGGCGGTCGAAAAGCTGGCGACCTACCATCCGAAGAAGGAATACTGGAACGACTTGCTGAGCCGCACCCTGACCAAACCAGGTTTTTCGGAACGTTTGAATCTGGACGTCTACCGCTTGAAGCTGGCCGCCGGTCAATTGAAATCGGAAAACGAGTTTTCCGAAATGGCGCAACTGGCCCTGCAGGCCGGATTTCCCGCCGAAGCCAAGAAGGTCGTGGATCTGGCATTTCAGACCAAGATATTCGGTACCGGGCCGGAAGCTGCACGCCAAAAGCGCCTGCAGGCCTTGGCCGACAAGTCGGCCGCCGACGACCTGAAGACGATGGCGCAAGGCGAAGCCGATGCGGTCAAATCCAAGGATGGCACCGGGCTGATCAATCTGGGGTATGCCTACGTGACGACCGGCCAGTTCGACAAGGGTGTGGCGCTGATGGAGCAAGGTATCGTCAAGGGCGGCCTGAAACGTCCGGAAGATGCCAAGCTGCACATCGGCATCGCCTATCACTTCGCCGGTCAGAAAGCGAAAGCGTTCCAGACCTTCCATACCGTGCAAGGCACCGATGGCTCGGCGGATCTGGCGCGTTACTGGCTAATGCTGGTAAATCACCCGATCAACTAAGACGTCGATCGTGCCGTACCAACTGCCCTCTGCGCGCTGCGCACAGGGCAGTTTTTCTTTGGCCGGGCGAAACCACGGGAAACAGTCTAAAAAGCCTTATAATCTAATGTTTTGCAGCATATTCTTGACTCGACCTCTATGAAGGTATTTCGTGGGATACCGAACGCCGAAGCGCGCTCTCCGTGTGCGCTGGCAATCGGCAACTTTGACGGCGTGCATCGCGGCCATCAGGCTCTGCTCGCCAACGTGCGCGCCGCCGCCACGCGCTTGGGGCTCGATGCCGCGGTGATGACGTTTGAACCGCACCCGCGCGAATTTTTCGCCCAGCTCGCCGGCACCCCTTCCCGCGCGCCGACCCGGATCGCCAATTTGCGTGACAAGTTGCAATCGCTGGCCAAGGCTGGCGCGGATCGCGTGATTGTCGAACATTTCAGCACCCACTTTGCCGCGCTCTCGCCGCAGGAATTCATTGAAAAAATCCTGGTGCAAGGATTGCATGTCAAATGGCTGATGGTAGGCGAGGACTTCCGCTATGGCGCCAGGCGCGCCGGCGATATTGCAATGCTGGTCGAGGCCGGCGCGCGCTACGGATTTCAGGTCGAGACGCTGCCGGCCGTGATGAACGGCGCGGTGCGCATTTCATCGTCCGAGGTGCGATCGGCGCTGCTCGAAGGCAATTTCAGCCATGCGGCCGAGCTGCTCGGGCATCCTTATACAATTTCGGGTCACGTCGTGCACGGCCAGAAGCTGGGACGCAGCATCGGTTTCCCGACCCTGAATCTGCGGGTGGCCCACAAACACCCGGCGCTGGCCGGCATCTTCGTGGTTCAGGTACACGGACTGGCCGAGCGGCCTTTGCCCGGCGTCGCCAGTATCGGCGTACGGCCCACCGTCGACGACAGTGGCCGTGTGCTGCTGGAAACCCACGTGTTCGATTATGCGGAGCACAGCTACGGCAAATTGATCCGGGTCGAATTCCTGAAGAAACTGCGTGACGAAGAAAAGTTTATCGACCTGCCGACGCTGACCGCAGCCATTGCACAGGATGCGGAGCAGGCCCGCGCCTACTTCGGGCAATCAACCGGCGCCGCGATCACCGCCACCGACCGAATTTGACGAGCCGGATTCAGAACGAAGCGCCAGCGACCATCGAAGCTCGCGCCAGACCGAACCAACACCCTTGAAGATTGAACATGTCAGAAAATAATCCAGGCAAGCCAGCGCCCAAGTCCGGCGCCAAGTCGCCCAGCAAATATCCGGTCAACATGACCGAAACCCCGTTCCCGATGCGCGGCGACCTCGCCAAACGCGAGCCGCAATGGGTCCAGCAATGGCAGGACAAAAAAATCTACCAGCGCATCCGCAATGCGTCGAAGAGCCGGCCCAAATTCATCCTGCACGATGGCCCGCCATATGCGAACGGCGACATCCATATCGGTCACGCGGTCAACAAGATCCTGAAGGACATGATCGTCAAGGCCCGCAATATGGCGGGCTTCGATGCGCAATACGTGCCGGGCTGGGATTGCCACGGCATGCCGATCGAGATCCAGATCGAAAAACTGTACGGCAAGAATCTGCCGGTGACCGAAGTGCAGGCCAAGGCGCGCGCCTATGCGACCGAACAGATCGAGCGCCAGAAGAAGGATTTCATCCGGCTCGGCGTCCTCGGTGAATGGGACAATCCGTACAAGACCATGGATTTCCGCAATGAGGCCGATGAAATTCGCGCGCTCGGCACGATCCTGGAAAAGGGTTATGTCTATCGCGGCTTGAAGCCGGTCAACTGGTGCTTCGATTGCGGCTCGGCACTGGCTGAGGCCGAGGTCGAATACATGGACAAGCGCGATCCGGAAATCGACGTCGGCTTCCCGTTTGCCGAACCGGACAAACTAGCGACGGCGTTCGGCCTGAGCAAGCTACCGACCGATGCCGGTTTCTGCGTGATCTGGACCACCACGCCGTGGACCATTCCGTCGAATCAGGCACTCAATGTGCACCCGGAATTTGACTATGCGCTGGTCGAATCGGTGCGCAACGGCGCGCCGATGCTGCTGATCCTGGCCAAGGACCTGGTCGAGCCCTGCCTGCAACGCTACGGCTTGGCCGGCAAGGTCATCGCCACCTGCAAGGGCGAGGCATTGTCCCTGATTAATTTCAAGCATCCATTCGCCGACCTCGATCCGGGCTACGACCGACTGTCGCCGGTCTATCTGGGCGACTATGTGACGCTCGACACCGGCACCGGTATCGTGCACTCGGCGCCGGCCTATGGCGTCGACGACTTCATTTCCTGCAAATCGCATGGCATGAAGGACGATGCGATCCTGAACCCGGTGATGGGCGACGGCCGCTTTGCGTCGTGGCTGCCGTTCTTCGGCGGCATGACGATCTGGGAAGCATCGAAGCCGATTTGCGGCAAGCTCGAAGAAGCCGGCTCGCTGTTCAAGTTCCAGATGTCGGAACACAGCTATATGCACTGCTGGCGCCACAAGACGCCGATCATCTACCGCGCCACCTCGCAGTGGTTCGCCAGCATGGACCAGGCGCCCAACGATGGTGGCCCAAGCCTGCGCACCACCGCGTTGAAGGCGATCGATGAAACCGCCTTTTTCCCGGCATGGGGCAAGGCGCGCCTGCACGGCATGATTGCGAATCGGCCCGACTGGACGCTGTCGCGGCAGCGTCAATGGGGGGTGCCGATGGCGTTTTTTGTGCACAAGGAAAGCGGTGAATTGCATCCACGCACACCGGAACTGCTGGAGCAGATTGCCCAGCGCGTCGAGCGGCATGGCATCGAAGCCTGGCAGGCACTCGATCCGAAGGACTTGCTCGGTGACGAGGCCGATCAGTACCTGAAGAACAAGGACACGCTCGACGTCTGGTTCGACTCCGGCACCACGCATCAGACCGTGCTAGGCGGGTCGCAGGGCAAGGGCTCGCATGCGGCGCAATCGCACTTCCCGGCCGACCTGTATCTGGAAGGCTCGGATCAGCATCGTGGCTGGTTCCATTCGTCGCTCCTGACCTCGGCCATGTTGAATGGCCGCGCACCATACAGGGCGCTGCTGACGCACGGTTTCGTGGTCGACGGCGAAGGCAAGAAAATGTCGAAGTCGAAGGGCAATGTGGTCGCGCCGCAGAAGGTGTCGGACACGCTCGGCGCCGACATCCTGCGGTTGTGGGTGGCGTCAACCGATTACTCGGGCGAACTCTCGATCTCGGACGAGATCTTAAAACGCGTGACGGAATCGTATCGTCGGATTCGCAACACGCTGCGCTTCCTGCTGGCCAATACCTCCGATTTCGATCCGGCCAAGGATGCAGTGCCGGTCACCGAACTGCTGGAAATCGACCGCTATGCCATCGCCAGCATGGCAGCGTTACAAGCTGATATTTTGCAGCATTACCAAGCTTTCGAATTCCATCCGGTGGTCGCCAAGCTGCAATCGTATTGTTCGGAAGACCTGGGCGGCTTCTACCTCGACATCCTGAAGGACCGTCTGTACACCGGCGGTATCGCATCGAAGGCGCGCCGTTCGGCGCAGACCGCGCTGTGGCATATCACGCAGGCACTGCTGCGGGTGATGGCGCCGACCTTGTCGTTCACCGCCGAAGAAGCGTGGGCCATCTTCGCAAGCCAACGCGCCTATGCAGACAGCGACGAGACGATTTTCACGCAAACGTATTACGCCTTGCCTGAGATTTCCGACAGCACGGCCCTGCTCGAGAAATTTACGCAATTGCGGTCGGTGCGCGCCGATGTCACCAAACAGCTGGAAGAAGCGCGGGTCGCCGGCGGCATCGGTTCATCGCTGCAGGCAGAACTGACCATCAAGGCCAGCGGCGCCAAATTCGCGTTGCTCAATGGCCTCGGCGACGAGCTGAAGTTCGTGATGATTACCTCGCAGGCCAGCGTACTCGAAGTTGTCAGCGAGGTGGACGAAGGTGTGACCGTCACGCCGTCCACCGGTGTGAAGTGCGAACGCTGCTGGCACTACCGGGCCGACGTCGGCACGCACGCGGAACACCCCGGCATCTGTGGGCGCTGTGTGGAAAATCTGTTTGGCGGCGGCGAACAGCGCCAGCATGCCTGATCCGGCCCTGCCGTCATGCCGCAGCGATCGTAACAAAACGCAACGACATGGCGGCACTCTTCCCATGACCGGTAGAATCACCGCTCGTCACGCGGCGTCACGCAACACCAACAATATTTGAACATGGCCAATAAAAATAAATTGATCAACAAGAGCAATCACGGCATCGCACCTTGGCTCGGCATCGCCGCGATCGTGATTCTGCTCGACCAGTTGAGTAAAATCACGATCACCCGGCTGTTCAGCTATGGCGAATCGCATCCGGTCACGTCGTTTTTCAACCTGGTGCTGGTGTATAACAAAGGCGCCGCGTTCAGCTTTCTGGCGGCGGAAGGTGGTTGGCAGCGTTATTTATTGACCGCGATCAGCGTTGTGGCCGCACTGTTCATTATGTATTTGCTCAAGCGCCACGCCGGCAAGTCCCTGTTTTGCTGGGCCCTGGCAATGATACTCGGTGGCGCAATCGGCAATCTGATCGACCGGGTGGCGTATGGTCACGTCATCGATTTTCTGGATTTTTATGCACGCAGCTGGCATTTTCCGGCCTTTAATATCGCCGATAGTGCGATCAGCCTCGGCGCCGTGCTGTTCGTGCTGGATGAGTTGCGCCGCGTCAATAAATAACGTCAGGCTCCAGCCATATACTCCTTCGTCGAAGATCGTATTTCGAATATATTTCTTGGTAATTTAATACATACCCCCTAACTGATAGTGTAACTTGTCGAAAGTGCGGCCTTGCCGCACCATCATTCAACCACCACAGGAGTCTGCATGGATCTGGCTGGTAAGAAAATCGTGTTGGGCCTGACCGGCGGCATCGCCTGTTACAAAGCCGCCGAATTCACGCGCGCGCTCACGAAGGCCGGCGCCTCGGTGCAGGTCGTCATGACCAGCGCGGCGACCCAATTCATCACGCCGGTAACAATGCAGGCACTGTCCGGCAATACCGTCTACACCGATCAATGGGATGCGCGCATCGCCAACAACATGCCGCACATTGACCTGACACGCGGCGCCGACGCGATCGTGATCGCGCCTTGCTCGGCCGACTTCATCTTCAAACTGGCGCACGGCGCCTGCGACGATCTGCTGTCGACGTTATGCGTCGCGCGCTCGCATGCGCTGCCGCTGCTGGTGGCACCGGCGATGAACGTCGAAATGTGGCAAAACGCCGCCACCCAACGCAACGTCGCGCAACTGGCGCAGGATGGAATCGGCATTCTCGGTCCCGAGGCCGGCGATCAGGCCTGCGGCGAAACCGGCATGGGCCGAATGCTGGAACCGCAGCAATTGCTGGAGGAAGTGATCGCCGCGTTCCAGCCCAAGCTGCTAGCCGGCAAGCGCGTGCTGATCACGGCCGGCCCGACTTTCGAGCCGATCGATCCGGTGCGCGGCATGACCAACCTGTCGTCCGGCAAGATGGGGTACGCGCTGGCGCGCGCCGCGCGCGAAGCTGGCGCCGCCGTCACGCTGGTGTCCGGCCCCACCGCGCTGGACAGCCCATACGACGTGCAGCGCATCAACGTCCAGACCGCACAGCAAATGCACGATGTGGTTCTATCGCATGTCGGCGGCCAGGATATCTTTATCGCCGTGGCGGCGGTCGCCGACTGGCGTATCGCCAATGCCAGCGCGCAGAAACTGAAGAAAAGCAGCGGCGACGGCATGCCCAAGCTGCAGTTCGAGCACAATCCCGACATCCTGGCGACGGTCGCGGCGCTGCCGAACCGGCCGTACTGCGTCGGCTTCGCGGCGGAATCGGAAAACCTGTTGCAGCACGGCGCCGAAAAACGCAAGAACAAGAACATCCCGCTGCTGGTCGGCAATATAGGCCACCAGACCTTCGGCCAAGACGACAATGTGCTGGTGCTATTCGACGACAATGGCCATATCGAACTGCCGCGCGCCGGCAAGCAGGCGCTGGCGCGGCAGTTGATCGCCAACATCGCCGCCCGCCTCTGAGACGGCCGCTAAATCAGCCACTAAATCGGGCAGCGTCGCGCTCCCCTTCACCATGAAAATCGTATCACCATGAAAACTATCGACGTCAAGATTCTCGATCCGCGCATGAAGGACCAGATGCCGACCCACGCCACCGCTGGCAGTGCCGGCCTGGACTTGCGCGCCTGCCTCGATGCCCCGCTCACCATCGAGCCGGGCACGACCCACCTGATTCCGACCGGGCTGGCGATCCACATCGCCAATCCCGGCTATGCGGCGATGATCCTGCCGCGCAGCGGACTGGGCCACAAACACGGCATCGTGCTGGGCAATCTGGTCGGCCTGATCGACTCCGATTACCAGGGCGAGCTGATGGTCTCGACCTGGAACCGCGGCCAGACCGCCTTCACCTTGAATCCGATGGAGCGCCTGGCGCAATTGATCATCGTGCCGGTACTGCAGGTAGGTTTCAATGTGGTCGACGAGTTCGACAGCAGCGATCGCGGTGCCGGCGGTTTTGGCAGCACTGGCAAGCACTAAAGGATGGTTATGACCAATACGCCTGAGACAATTCGCCGGCGACAGCGATCCGCAGCAGCGCTGCGCCTGATGGGACCTGCAATTGCCTTGTTGCTGAGCGCCTGCGCGACGCAACAAACCATGCCAGGCTTGCCGAGGTCGGTGCCGGAATCCGTGCAGCCCACAGTCGTGACCCCGGCCGCACCCAGTAACGTAGAACAGGAAGCGTTGAAGGCCCTGGTCGGATTGCAGGACCGCCTCGATCGCGTCGCTGCGCCGTTGCTGATCAACAATCCTGACCTGTGCAAGAGCCAGGCGCGCAACCTGCTTGGCTTCACCGCAAAAAACAAGTATTCGTATTCCGGCGAATTTGCCAACGCCGCGCAGCAAATGTTCGGCCTCAACGAGCGCCTGCAAGTGATCAGCGTCGTGTCCGGCAGCGGCGCCGCGCGAATGGGCCTGAGGCGCGGCGACAGTTTGCTGAAGGTGGAGGACAAGGTGCTGCCGGAAGGTCAGAACGCCGAGCGCCAGGCCGCAGTCCTGCTGGCGCCTCTGGTCGGCAAACGCTCCAGCGTCAAATTGACGGTAGCGCGCAGTGGCGCCGAGCAGGTACTCGACATCCCGTTGACGCGCGCCTGCGGCTTTCGCGTCGAGCTTGGCAATGCCGACTATGTGAACAGCTATGCCGATGGCGGCCGGGTACTGGTCACGCGCGGCATGATGAAGTTTGTCCAGTCCGACAATGAGCTGGCCTATGTGATCGCGAAGGAAATGGCGCACAACGCACTGGGGCATCCGAGCAAGCTGCGTATGAATGCGACCGTCGGCGGCGTCATCGACAACCTGATCCGCGTCCATCCCGATACCAGCACCTTGGGCGGCACGGGCGGGATCAAGGCGATGCCGCAAGAGCTCGATGCGGCGGCGGACACGCTGTCGCTCTACATGGTGGCGCGCGGCGGCTACTACATCGATGGCGCGCTCAGCTTCTGGCAGCGACTCGCGAGTCAGTACCCGGCGACCGCGCTGAACGGCCATACCGCGATCCATCCGGCGACCGTGTACCGGTTTACCGTGATGGAAAGGATCGTGGCTGATGTGAAGGCCAAGCAGGTGGCAAAGAAGCCGCTGCTGCCCTAGCGTATTTCAGTCTCGTTGTTGGGTAGCGCCAGGCGGCGAATAAAGCCGGACAGGTCATTCCCGCCCTTCGGCAAGCTCACCATAAGCAGGCCTGCGGCCAGGCGGAAATCCCATTTTCAAGCACTCAGGTAGCGGTCTTCGGGGATTGACCGGCGTCGCTGACGCCGCCGGGGTTGATCAGCACGACGGCATGAATACTGCCCCCCGTATAGATCTGATGCGCACGTATCTCACGGACAGCAGCATGAATTTTAATCATACTCCCGGCATTTATTGAAAAATTAAGGTGTAAAAAAAGCCCGAACCACGCAGTGGTTCGGGCTTTTTTGATGCCTTCCGATCGGCTTATTCGATTTCCGCAATCTCCGGCGGCAGTGTCGGTGGTTGCGACGTGTCGCCCTCCTCGAACGTCAGCTTGATCTGGTCCATGTCGTCCAGATCGACCGTGACGCGCCCACCCGAGACCAGTTTTCCGAACAGCAGTTCGTCGGCGAGCGCCTTGCGGATCATGTCCTGAATCAAGCGTGACATCGGTCGTGCGCCCATCAGTGGATCAAAGCCCTTCTTCGCGAGGAATATGCGCAAGGTTTCGGTGAATATGGCTTCCACCTTCTTCTCATGCAATTGCTCTTCCAGCTGCATCAGGAACTTGTCGACCACGCGCAGGATGATGTCTTCGTTCAGCGCGCGGAAGCTGATGGTCGCGTCCAGACGGTTGCGGAATTCCGGCGTGAACATGCGCTTGATGTCCTCCATCTCGTCGCCCGCTTCCTTCTTGTCGGTGAAGCCGATCGAACGCTTCTGCAGGCTTTCGGCGCCGGCATTGGTGGTCATGATGATGATCACGTTACGGAAATCGGCCTTGCGCCCGTTGTTGTCGGTCAGCGTGCCGTGGTCCATCACCTGCAGTAGGATATTGAAGATGTCCGGGTGCGCCTTCTCGACCTCGTCGAGCAGCAGCACCGCGTGCGGCTTCTTGGTGATCGCCTCGGTCAGCAGTCCGCCCTGGTCGAATCCGACATAGCCCGGTGGCGCGCCGATCAGCCGGCTCACCGCGTGACGCTCCATGTATTCGGACATATCGAAACGGATCAGTTCGATGCCGAGGATGAACGCGAGCTGCTTTGCCACCTCGGTCTTGCCGACACCGGTCGGGCCGGAGAACAGGAACGATCCGATCGGCCTGTCAGTCTTGCCCAAGCCGGCGCGCGCCATCTTGATGGCAGCCGCCAGCGCTTCGATCGCTGGCTCCTGACCGAACACGACGTTCTTCAGGTCGCGCTCGATGGTCTGCAGCTTGCTGCGGTCATCCTGGTTGACGGTTTGCGGCGGAATCCGCGCGATCTTCGCGATGATGTCCTCGATCTCGGCCTTGCCGATGGTTTTCTTCTGCTTCGATTTCGGCAGGATGCGCTGCGCGGCACCGGCCTCGTCGATCACGTCGATCGCCTTGTCCGGCAGATGCCGGTCATTGATGAAGCGTGCCGACAGTTCGGCCGCCGTCGACAGTGCCAGCGCCGAATACTTGACGTTGTGATGTTCTTCGAAGCGCGATTTCAGACCGCGCAGGATCTGCACCGTTTCTTCCACGGTCGGCTCGTTGACGTCGACCTTCTGGAAGCGCCGCGACAGCGCGTGGTCTTTCTCGAACACGCCGCGGAACTCGGTATAGGTGGTGGCGCCGATGCACTTCAGCTGACCATTGGCCAGCGCCGGCTTCAGCAGATTCGACGCGTCCAGGGTACCGCCAGAAGCCGAGCCGGCGCCGATGATGGTGTGGATCTCGTCAATAAACAGGATACCGTCCGGATTGTCTTTCAGCTGTTTCAGCACTGCCTTCAGGCGCTGCTCGAAATCACCGCGGTACTTGGTGCCGGCCAGCAAGGCGCCCATGTCGAGCGAATACACCACTGCGCTGCGCAGGATCTCGGGCACGTCGCCCTGCGTCACGCGCCAGGCCAGACCTTCCGCGATCGCAGTCTTGCCGACGCCGGCTTCGCCGACCAGCAGCGGGTTATTTTTGCGGCGACGGCACAGGATCTGGATCACGCGATCGACTTCGGCTTCACGCCCGATCAGCGGATCAATCTTGCCCTCGGACGCGAGCTTGTTCAGATTCTGCGTGAATTGATCGAGGGCGTTTTCTTTTTGCGCACCTTCAGCCTGCACCTCTTCCGCGCCTTCCGACGATTTCTGCGACTCGGCCTGCTGGTCCTTGCGCACGCCGTGGGAGATAAAATTGACGACGTCGAGCCGGGTCACGCCCTGCTGATGCAAGTAATACACCGCATGCGAATCCTTCTCGCCGAAGATCGCGACCAGTACGTTGGCGCCGGTCACTTCCTTCTTGCCGTTCGATGCCGATTGCACATGCATGATCGCGCGCTGGATCACACGCTGGAATCCGAGCGTCGGCTGGGTATCGACTTCGCTGGCGCCCGGCACGGTCGGCGTGTTATCGCTGACGAAATTGCTGAGGGTCTTGCGCAGGTCTTCGATGTTGACCGCACAGGCACGCAGCACCTCCGCCGCCGACGGATTGTCCAGCAAGGCCAGCAACAAGTGCTCGACCGTGATGAATTCGTGCCGCGATTGTCTGGCCTCCACAAAGGCCATATGCAAACTGACTTCCAATTCCTGCGCAATCATACTTCCTCCATCACACACTGCAGGGGATGCCCCGCTTTTCTCGCGTGGGTTAATACAAGCTCAACTTTAGTGGACGCGATATCCTTCGGGAACACGCCACATGCACCTTTGCCGTCACGATGAACCATCAACATGATCTGGGTTGCGGTCTCGCGGTCTTTATTGAAATATTCCTGGATGATCGCCACCACGAATTCCATTGGGGTGTAGTCATCGTTCAGTAGCACTACCAGATACATCGACGGCGGCTTGAGCTTTTGTGCCTGCCGCTCGAGGATTGTTCCGTTATCTTGCCTGGTCACCATACGTCTATTCTATTGTGTTCTGTCTCGGTACAAACAGCGAACAAGTCCGTGCTTGCATTTCTGTTTTTGATATTACGCGCTTTCTGGATTGTCCGCAGATGGCGCCCCATCTCATTAATTCAATAGAGCATTTTGCGACCATAAGCAAGAATGTATTTTTATGCCAACAAAATCGCTTGACTTTGATAATTATTACGCGAACAATGGTGTTCATTAACAAGTACACACGATTCTTGGTGTGGGGGTGCTTGTTGATATGAAGGGGCAAGTTTAAGCAGAGGCAGCATTTCGATGCTTCTTGCTTTTATGGCTCGTGTGATTAGTTTTTATTTGAGAGACGCTTTTATGGCAACAGGTACAGTCAAGTGGTTTAACGATTCCAAAGGTTTCGGCTTTATCACACCAGATGACGGCGGTGAAGATTTGTTTGCCCACTTTTCCGCAATCAACATGAACGGCTTCAAGACCCTCAAAGAAGGTCAAAAAGTTTCGTTCGAAGTCACGCAAGGCCCTAAAGGCAAGCAAGCTTCAAACATTCAAGCCGCTTAATCTAACCGATTAGAACGTGCTGCGAAAACCCCGCTTGCGGGGTTTTTTTACGTCTGCAGCTCGGCCAGCACGCGGATTTCCCTCGTGCCGCACCGATCCGAGGGGGCGCAGCCAATGAAAAAAGCCGGGAGCGATCCCGGCTTTCTTGCATCGACATGCCAACTTGTGTCGCTTACATGTGCGCAATCATCACATCGCCGAAACCGGAGCATGAAACTTGCGTTGCACCTTCCATCAGACGTGCGAAGTCGTAGGTAACTTGCTTGGAGGTGATCGATTTTTCCATCGAGCTGATCACCAGGTCTGCCGCCTCGAGCCAGCCCATATGACGCAACATCATCTCGGCCGACAGAATCAACGAGCCCGGATTGACATAGTCCTTGCCGGCGTATTTTGGCGCTGTGCCATGGGTCGCTTCAAACATCGCGACCGAATCCGACAAGTTGGCGCCCGGAGCAATGCCGATACCGCCGACCTGTGCCGCCAGAGCGTCGGAAATATAGTCGCCGTTGAGGTTCAAGGTGGCGATCACGCTGTATTCGTTCGGACGCAGCAAGATCTGCTGCAGGAACGCATCGGCAATCGAATCCTTGACGATGATGTCCTTGCCAGTCTTCGGATTCTTGAATTTGCACCATGGCCCGCCGTCCACCAGCTCGGCGCCGAATTCCTTCTGCGCCAGCGCGTACGCCCAATCACGGAAGCCACCTTCGGTGTACTTCATGATGTTGCCCTTGTGGACAATCGTGACCGATGGCTTGTCATTGTCGATCGCGTACTGGATCGCCTTGCGTACCAGACGCTCGGTGCCTTCGCGCGATACCGGCTTGATGCCGATACCCGAGGTGTCCGGGAAACGGATCTTGGTGACGCCCATTTCCTTGATCAGGAAATCGATGATTTTCTTGGCGCCATCGGAGCCTTCCTGCCATTCGATACCGGCGTAGATGTCTTCCGAGTTTTCGCGGAAGATCACCATGTCGGTCTTCTCCGGCGCACGGACCGGCGATGGCACGCCCTTGAAATAACGTACCGGGCGCAGGCAGACATACAGATCGAGTTGCTGGCGCAGCGCGACGTTCAGCGAACGAATCCCGCCGCCGACTGGCGTGGTCAGCGGACCCTTGATCGACACCACGTAGTCCTTCAGTACCTGCAGGGTTTCTTCCGGCAGCCAGACGTCCGGGCCGTAAACCTTGGTCGACTTCTCGCCCGCGAAAATCTCCATCCAGCTGATCTTGCGCTTGCCGCCGTAGGCCTTGGCCACGGCGGCATCGATCACCTTGATCATGACCGGGCTGATATCGACACCGGTACCATCGCCTTCGATGTACGGCAGGATAGGGTTATCTGGTACATTCAGCGAGAAATCGGCATTTACGGTGATTTTCTTGCCGTCGACAGGTACTTTGATATGTTGATACATCGTGATCTCCGAAGTTAAGGCGGGACAGCTGACTATTTTACAATTAGCTTGCCGGTAAAAATTGTCTCAATGCGAATTGTTTCAAAGCGGATTGATTGAAGCAAATTATTTTGGATCGGTCTCGGGTCTTTTTTTAGATCTTGCCTTAAGTCTTATATAAGACAGATGACTGAGATTTCATATTATGCACCAGTATTTCACTGGATGCCATATTTTTACGACATTGGCTATGCCTCTCATCTTGTTCAATAAGCCGTTTCAGGTCATGTGCCAGTTTTCGCCGCATCCCAGCCGCGACACCCTGGCCCAGTACTTGCGCATCCCCAACATCTACCCCGCCGGACGGCTGGATGCCGATAGCGAGGGCTTGCTGTTGCTGACCGACGATGGCCGGCTGCAGCACGACATCAGCCACCCTGCTCACAAGCAGCCGAAGACGTATCTGGCGCAAGTCGAAGGCGTGCCCGATGTGCAAGCGCTGACCCGTTTGCGCAATCCGCTCGATCTCGGCGACTTCACGACCCAGGCTTGTCAGGTCAGACAGATCGAGGCGCCAGACTGGCTCTGGCCGCGCAATCCACCGATTCGCGAACGCAGCAATACACCGACCAGCTGGCTGGCAATCACACTGTCCGAGGGAAAAAATCGCCAGGTGCGCAGGATGACGGCCGCCGTCGGACTGCCGACCTTGCGGTTGGTGCGCATTGCCATCGGCCCGTTTTCACTGGAGACGTATCCCTTATTGCCAGGCGAATGGCAGGAAGTTTCACCGACCGCAGTCAGCCTTACCTGAAGCCCGGACCACGCGCAAGGCAACAAATCTGCCTTGTTTTGCGCTGAACAGGCGCGTTGTCGCGACCTTCCGACTCCGCTGATACACATCCGCACACATATTCTTACAACTAACGCATCGGAATCGACAAAACCTGTCAACCACAACGCTGCGCTGTCGTTAATGACGAAGATTCATCAGAATCGCTTCCCTCAACGAATTACTCTAGGAGTCAAAAATGAAAAAACTGATCGCTACCCTGGTTGCTGGCCTGTTCGCTTCTGTTGCATTCGCTCAAGCTCCTGCAACTCCTGCATATCCTGCTACTCCTGCAACTCCTGCTGCATCCGCACCGGCCAAGGCATCGGCACCGATGGCAGCTCCTGCGTCTGGCGAAAAAGCAGCGGCTTCGGCTGATGCTCCTGCTCCAAAAACAGTGAAAAAGCACAAGGCAAAGAAAGCACGCAAAGCTAAGCCAGCCGCTGCCGCTTCAGCAGAAGCTTCCGTCGCCAAGTAATTGGTTGCAGGCTTCAATAGAAAGGCAGGCTAGTCCTGCCTTTTTTCATTATCATTCGGTTTTAATTTTCTTTCCGTAGAAACGCCGATGCCGGCGCCGATCGACACCATGAAAAAATCCCTCCTGCATTCCGCTCTACTCGCAACGATCCTGGCCGGCGGCAGCGCCTGCGCCGTGGCGCAGCAAACTGCGTCATTTCCGGTCACTCAGCTCAATTCCGGGATCCATGTCATCAAGGCGGAAGTCGCGACCAATGAAGCACAGCGCGAGCAGGGACTGATGTTCCGCGAAAAAATGGGCGCCAACGAAGGCATGGTGTTCGTGTTCGACGGTCCTACCGGGGCCTGCATGTGGATGAAAAACACCTTGCTGCCATTGTCGGTGGCCTTCATCGATGACGACGGCAAGATCGTCAATATCGAGGACATGAAGCCGCAGACGCTGGATTCGCATTGCGCGAAAAAGTTGGTGCGCTATGCGCTGGAGATGAACCTGGGCTGGTTCAAGCAAAAGAATATCAAACCCGGCAGCGCGATCTCAGGATTGCCGCGGGCGCACTGACCAAATCCCGGCGCCCAAAGGTGCTCCGATAGCGGCGCGATTGTCGCAAGCTGCAAGTGCGTCGCGGCGGCACGGGGCGCCGAGATTGAGCAGGCGTCGATGCCGCGGCTAGTCTAATCCGGCGAATCCGGTGAACCACGCCCTGTCGCTGGCCGCATCGATAACGCAGCGCGCAAGCAGCGGCCAGAAAACTGCAGAATTACAAAAACGACAAAAACCCGCATGATTTCCATCACGCGGGTTTTTTAATGCGCACTGAATGCATTACCCCGATCAATGCGACCGGGCAAACTTGGCTGCTATCAGGCCAGCGCTTTCAGCGCAGCGGACAGACGGCTCTTGTGGCGAGCTGCCTTGTTCTTGTGAATGATTTTCTTGTCGGCGATACGATCGATGGTCGAGATCGAGGACTGGAACACTGCAGATGCCGCAGCCTTGTCACCGGCTTCGATTGCCTTGCGAACTGCCTTGATTGCAGTGCGCAGCGTCGAACGCTGGCTGGAGTTGTGAGCGTTTTGCTTGACTGCTTGACGAGCGCGCTTGCGTGCTTGTGCGGTATTTGCCATGAAATTTCCTAAAACGGGTCTAAGTGCGTTCGCAAACACGAGCGTTTGCGCAACAGAATTCTGTACAGCCGCAAAGTATAACCACTTTTTGTCGATTGGGCAAATCAAACGCACCGGCCGGATCGCGCCGGCGATAATTTCCTGCAATGTTGCGCTCGGTCGCCGCAGTGGCGCGCGCTCAAAAGGCTTGGGCCGGGTTGCGAGACAAAAAACATACTGCCATCAGTAAATTTCTAAGCCCAATAAATTCAAGGGATGCAGCAGCAATTTTCACCCATACTCCCGCAATACGCAGAAAACTCAAGCCGCAACAGGGTTTATTTCTGATGCTGGTGGTGCAAGGCACAAAACCAGTCCGGCATGCCTGCGATCAACAGCTATAATTCTGCGCCATGAACCTGATCAAAACGCTTGCCACGATTTCCGGCATGACCATGTTGTCGCGGATCACCGGCATGGTGCGCGAGTCGCTGTTTGCCCGCGCCTTCGGCGCCTCGGCCTATACCGACGCCTTCATCATTGCATTCCGCATCCCGAACCTGTTGCGGCGCCTGTTTGCCGAAGGCGCCTTCGCGCAGGCATTCGTGCCGATTCTGGCCGAATACAAGAATCAGAAAGGCGATGCCGCGACCAAGGTGCTGACCGATCACGTCGCCACCGTGATGATATGGGCGATGCTGCTGACCTGCGTCGCCGGCATCGTGGCGGCGCCTACGGTCGTGTATTTCATCGCGACCGGACAAAGCGCCAATGCCGACGCCTACGAGGCGACAGTGCGGATGACGCGGTGGATGTTCCCGTACATCGGCTTCATGTCCTTCGTCGCGCTGTCCGGCGGAATTCTGAATACCTGGCGCGAGTTCAAGATTCCCGCCGTCACGCCGGTCCTGCTGAATGTCTGCTTCATCTTGGCCGCGCTGTACCTCGCGCCGTTACTGACGCAGCCGATCTACGCGATGGCGATCGCGGTGGTGATCGGCGGCGTGGCGCAGGTCGCGCTGCAGATCCCGGCACTGACGAAGATCGGCATGCTACCGCGCATCGGGCTCAATCCCATGACCGGCTTGCGCGACGCCGGCGTGCGCCGGATCCTGAAGAAAATGGGGCCGGCCATTTTCGCCGTGTCGGCCGCGCAAATCAGTTTGATGATCAATACCAATATCGCGTCGCGGCTGGCGCATGGCAGCGTGTCCTGGCTGTCGTATGCAGATCGTTTGATGGAATTCCCGACCGCGCTGCTGGGTGTCGCGCTCGGCACCATCTTGCTGCCAAGCTTGGCCAAGGCCAATGTCGACGGCGACAGTGCCGAATACTCGGGACTGCTGGACTGGGGTTTGCGGCTGACTTTCCTGCTGGCGCTGCCGTGCGCGGTCGGGCTGGCGACGTTATCGGTGCCGCTGACCACGACCTTATTTCACTACGGCAAGTTCGATACCGTGTCGGTCGCGATGACCGCCAAGGCACTGATCGCTTACGGCGTCGGGCTGATCGGCCTGATCCTGGTCAAGATTCTGGCACCCGGTTTTTATGCGAAGCAGGATATCCGGACCCCGGTCAAGATCGCGGTTGGGGTGCTGGTGGCGACACAATTGATGAATCTGCTGTTCGTGCCCTGGATCGCGCACGCCGGTCTGGCGCTATCGATCGGCCTCGGCGCCTGCCTGAACGCGGGCTTCCTATTCTGGGGCTTGCGCAGCAATGGTACTTATGCCCCGCTACCTGGCTGGCGCCTGTTCCTGTTGCGGCTGACCGGCGCGCTGCTGCTGCTGGCCGGCGTCGCACTGTGGAGCGCCGGACACTTTGACTGGATTGCATTGCGCGCGCATCCGCTACTGCGTATCGGCGCGCTGGCGCTGGTGCTGACGGCCTGCGCGCTGGCCTATTTCGGTGCGCTGCTGGCGAGCGGATTTCGCTTTCGCGACTTCAGGCGGATTACAGCCTGATCGTTTCGCGCAATCTGAGATCAAGCGCGAGATGCCCTTACCAGGCACTCACCAGCGGTCGGGCATGCATTTTGCTGTGAATCCGAACTGGGATGGTCAACAACATCGGACCCATTGTTGCGTGCAAAGGCATTGATCCATTCGCACCCCAGTTCGATTGTCAGTGGGCCATGGCCTGCGTTTGTGCGAAGATGTATTTACAAGGACGATGCGGCAATGACAGATTCGCGATGATCAAACCACTCGATTATTTCAGCGCGCTGGTGCGGCAGGATGATGCGATCCCGCTATTTGAAGCTGCGCTGGCGATTGCCCAGGATAGCGATCCCCTGCTCGATCTGGCCGCGGTGCAGGCCGAAGTCGATGCGCTGGGCGCCAAACTGCGGCAGCGGCTGGCGCCGGATGCATCGGCGGTCGCCCGGCTGCGCATGCTGAACCAGTTTTTTTTCCGCGAACTGGGCTTCGGCGGCAACGTCAACCACTACTATGATCCGCACAACAGCTATCTGCAGCGGGTGCTGGCGACCCGACGCGGGATTCCGATCTCGCTGGCGGTGTTGTATATGGAACTGGCGCAACATGTCGATCTCGACATCAAGGGCATTGGGTTTCCCGGGCATTTCCTGATGAAATTATCGGTGCCCAGCGGCGACATCATCATCGATCCGCTGAACGGCAGCAGCCTGTCGCGCGAAGAGCTGGAAGATCGGCTGGAGCCATTTCTGGCGCAGCACGCCGATTCGACACCGATCCCGCTTGCGGTCCATCTACAAACGGCGACGCCGCGCGCGATCCTGGCGCGCATGCTGCACAATCTGAAGACCATTTTCATGACGCAGGAAATGTGGCAAAGGCTGCTGGAAATTCAGCAGCGGCTGGTGATCCTGCTGCCCGACGCGGTCGGCGAACGGCGCGACCGCGGTCTGGCATACGCGCATCTGGAATGCCCGCACGCAGCCCTCGATGATCTCGAATCCTATCTGGCCCAACGCCCGAATGCCGATGATGCGGCGGTGCTGCGCGACATGTTGCCGATGCTGCGGGATGCCAGCCGGCGCCTGAATTGATGGGTAGTTGGCGACAGTCCATTCGCCTCACCCCGCCGATTCGCACTGCATGCGCGCGGCGAGGCTGCTGACGCATCGATGGCCGCCGGCAGCAGTGGTCAATAGGCCGCCCGAGAACAACGGTGCGCCAGGCTTAGTTCACCCGGCGCCGCCCGTCATCCCTGTGAGCGCGCCTCGATCGCTTCCCATTTTTCCAAACTCTCCAGCAACTGCGTATCGAGTGCCGCAAAGCGCTCGTTGAGCTGCTTGATTTCGTCCGGCTTTTTCTTGTACAAGTCGGGGTCGTTTAATTGCCCACTGATCGCTTTTTGTTCATCCTCCAGTTTCGCGATCAGCGCCGGCAATTCCTCCAGCTCGCGCTGCTCCTTGTAGCTCAATTTCTTTTGTTTCGGCGCCATGGTCGACACGGCTTGGGTCGCCACCGCAGCCGGCTTCGGATCCGGCTTACTCACGGACTTGGCGGCGGCCAGTTGCGCGGCGCTCGGTCGCACCCGCTCCCAGTCGCTGTAGCCACCGATATATTCGCGCCACTGACCGTCGCCTTCTGCGACGATGACCTGGGTCACCACGTTATCCAGGAAGGTGCGGTCGTGACTGACCAGAAACACGGTACCGCTGTAGTCTTCCAGCAATTCTTCCAGCAGCTCCAGTGTGTCGATGTCGAGATCGTTGGTCGGCTCATCGAGCACCAGCGCGTTAGCCGGTTTTGCGAACAGACGTGCCAGCAGCAGGCGGTTACGCTCGCCGCCGGACAGCGATTTGACCGGCGAACGGGCACGCTCAGGGGCGAACAGGAAGTCGCCCAGATACGACATCACATGCTTGCGCTGGCCGTTGATCTCGACCCAGTCGCTGCCGGGCGCAATGGTATCCATCAGGCTGGCGTTTTCATCCAGTTGCGCGCGCATCTGATCAAAGTACGCGACCTGCAACTTGGTGCCAAGGCGGATGGTGCCGCCATCGGCCTGTTCTTCGCCCAGGATCAGCTTCAGCAGCGTGGTCTTGCCGGCGCCGTTGGCGCCAATCAGGCCGACCTTGTCGCCACGCAGGATGGTGGCTGAAAAATCGTGCACGATGGTTTTCGGGCCATAGCTCTTGCTGACATTTTCCAGCTCGGCCACGATCTTGCCGGAGCGCTCGCCGGCCGACACGTCCAGTCTGACCTGGCCCTGCTGTTCGCGCCGGGCGCTGCGCTGCCCCCGTAACGCTTCCAGTCGTCGCACCCGCCCTTCATCGCGCACCCGACGCGCCTTGACACCCTTGCGTATCCAGACTTCTTCCTGCGCCAGAAACTTGTCGAACTTGGCGTTTTCGACTTCCTCGATCTCCAGCTGCTCTGCCTTGCGCACCTGATAGGCACTGAAATTGCCGGGGAACGACAACAGCTTGCCGCGATCGAGCTCGATGATACGGGTCGCGACATTGTCCAGAAAGCTGCGGTCGTGGGTGACGAACAGCACGCTGCCCTTGTAGTCGCGCAGCAAGCCTTCGAGCCACATGATCGACGTGAAGTCGAGATGATTGGTCGGCTCATCCAGCAGCAGCACGTCCGGCGCCGCCACCAGCGCACGCGCCAGCGCCACGCGCTTTTGCATGCCGCCCGACAGCGTGCCCATCAGCGCGTCCTTGTTCAGGTTCAGCCGGTCCAGGGTGGCTTCGACTTTGTTGCCCAGGCTCCAGGCATCGGCCGCATCGAGCTTGAGCTGAATGTCGTGCATGCGCTCCATCAGCGCGTCGTCGTCATCGCCGCCAAATTGCCCGGTCAAAACATCATACTCCGCCAGCAATGCCTGCATCTCGCCCATTCCACTTGCGACAGCATCAAATACTGTCATATCCGGGACGAAGTGCGGCTCCTGATCGACATACGCGATCTTGATTCCCTGCTGCATCACCAGCAGACCGTCATCCAGCTTGGACATGCCCGCGATAATTTTCAGCAACGACGATTTGCCGGTGCCGTTACGTCCGATCAGGCCGACCCGTTCGCCGGTTTCGAGGGAAAATTCCGCGTGATCGAGCAACGCGACGTGGCCAAACGCGAGTTGCGCGCCGGAAATGGAAATGACTGCCATAAATGCCTGTTATGTCTGGTGTTGTCTGGCCGCAATGCTGCTGAGACGGCCAATTGAGTGAATGAAGCACGCATTGTACCGATAGACGAGCTCCGGTTGCGTTTGCGCTGCAAGGCTCGGCTATAATGAGCGCCGCCGGGTGCAATACATCCGGCGCGTTGTCTCCTCGTAGCACAATGGATAGTGCACATGCCTCCTAAGCGTGGGATACAGGTTCGATTCCTGTCGGGGGGACCAACCGGTTGCCTCCTGCTCCAACATGTAAGCTGGCAGCCGGACACCGCAGTCGAACTGCGCAATGCCTGCCAATTCGGGCAGCCGACTCCATCGCCGCGACTGCCGCCGCCAACCGAAACCGCCATGCTGATCAAACGCAAATCGATAGAAAAAGAAGAATCCCAGCGCACTGGGCCGCGCGTGTCGAGTTCCGGCGCCGGCGCAAAACCGGCCCGCAAGGCGAAGTTCGCCCCAGTCACCTTGTCGGAACAGAAAGGCGTGCGCTTTCTGCACTTCGGCACTGAATGGGTACAAGGCGCGATGCGGTTGCGCAAGCCGGACTGGATCGAGCTCGAATATGCGCAGCAGATGATGATGTGGATGCTGTTCAACGACCAGCCGCGCCACGTCGTGCAACTCGGCCTTGGCACCGGTGCGCTGACCAAGTACTGCTACCGCCAGTTCAGCGATACGCGGGTCACGGCGATCGAACTCAATCCATCGGTGATCGCAGTCTGCGAAAGCATGTTCAAGCTGCCGGGTAATGATGATCGGCTGAATGTGATGGAGATGGATGCACTCGATTTTGTCGGCGATAGCGATAACCATGACAGTATCGATGCACTGCAGGTCGATCTGTACGACGCCACCGCGCGCGGTCCGGTGCTCGACACGCCGGAGTTTTACCAGGACTGCGCCGCCTGCCTGGCACCGGGTGGCATGATGACGGTCAATCTGTTCGGCGACCATCCGAGCTATGCCAAGAACCTGAAGGCGATGCGCTTCGCATTCGATCAGGTACTGTGCCTGCCGGAAGTCCACGAAGGCAATATCGTCGCCATTGCATTCAAAACCCGTCCCGAACTGGACTTCGCAGCGCTGTATGCGCGCGCAGCGCAGATTACCGCTGCCACCAAACTGCCCGCCAAATCGTGGGTCAATGGCTTGAAATCGGCGCAACTGCTGTAATTCCACGCCTCAATCAAGCGTGCACATGTTGTCCGCGGTTGCCTTACCAGAGTGATGTCTGCGCGCCTCGGCCGCGTTCACCTTTGATTGCAAAGTGGAATAAGGCGTTGCAGTAGCTACCGACCGGACTTACCAAAGCGGCGCACAACTGGTACGCTTGGGAAATCATTTTCTCCGGTGTTGCCAATTCGGCCCCCTCATTGCGCCATGACCGACCACAGCAAAAAAATGCTCGACCTGCAGCAAGTCTTCACCTGGCTACTGGCCGACGGCGTCGTCGACAAGGCCGAAGTCAAGGCGCGCTACACCCAGGCTCAGGTGGTCCTGAAAAACGCCGCAGTATCGATGCACCCGCTGACCGCAGTCGCGCACTGCAAGCTGCTGTCGGCACTGCCGCCGCATAAATTGCTGACGCTCGACTGGCTGACCGAATGGCTGGCCGCCAAGGTGAAGCTGCCGTTTTACCGGATCGATCCGCTGAAGATCGACTTCGCCAAAGTCGCCGACGTGATGTCGGCCACCTATGCTGCGCGCTTCAACATCCTGCCGCTGGAGCTGGCGCCGACCGAACTGACCGTCGCGACCAGCGAGCCGTTTGCAACCGAGTGGCACGCTGAAATCGCCAAGATCACCCGCCGCACGATCAAGCTGGTGATCGCCAATCCGCTCGAAATCGCACAATACATTTCGCAATTTTTCAGTCTGGCGAAATCGATCAAGAGCGCGAACAAATCGAGCGGACAAGACCTCGCGCTGCGTAACAATTTCGAGCAGCTGGTGGAACTCGGCAAGAGCAACAAGACGGTCGATGCCAACGACCAGCACGTGGTCAACATCGTCGACTGGCTGTGGCAATACGCGTTCGAACAACGCGCGTCCGATATCCACCTGGAACCAAAGCGCGACTTCAGCGTGATCCGCTTCCGCATCGACGGCGTGTTGCACCAGGTGTACCAGGTGCCGGCGGTGGTAATGATCGCGATGACCGCGCGCATCAAGCTGCTCGGGCGCATGGACGTGATCGAAAAGCGCCGTCCGCAGGACGGCCGCGTCAAGACCCGCACCGCCGGCGGGCAAGAAATCGAGTTGCGGCTATCGACGCTGCCGACCGCGTTTGGCGAAAAACTGGTGATGCGGATTTTCGATCCCGAAGTGGTGGTCAAGACCCTGCCGGAACTGGGCTTTCCGGCCGACGATGCACAACGCTGGGACGCGCTGACCGCCAAACCGCATGGCATCATCCTGGTGACCGGCCCGACCGGCTCCGGCAAGACCACCACGCTGTACACCACACTGAAGGCGCTGGCGACCTCTGAAGTCAATGTCTGCACGGTAGAGGACCCGATCGAAATGGTTGAAGCGGCATTCAACCAGATGCAGATACAGCCAGGCATCGACCTGTCGTTCGCCGATGGCGTGCGGGCGCTGATGCGGCAGGACCCGGACATCATCATGGTGGGCGAAATCCGTGACCTGGCGACTGCCGAAATGGCGATCCAGGCTGCGCTGACTGGGCATCTGGTGCTGTCGACCTTGCACACCAACGACTCGCCGTCGGCCGTGATGCGGCTGCTGGAACTGGGCGTGCCCTACTACCTGCTGGAAGCAACGCTGACCGGCATCATGGCGCAGCGGCTGGTGCGGACGCTGTGCAGCCACTGCAAAACCCCGGATGGCGAACTCAACGACGATATCTGGCGTGGCCTGACCGAAGGCTGGGGCATCCCCAAACCCAGCAACATCTATCGCCCGGTCGGCTGTCCCGAATGCCGTCAGACTGGCTATCGCGGCCGCACCGGTCTGTATGAATTGCTGACCATTACGCCGGAATTTTCCAAATTGATCCGGGCAGAAGCCGATATTCAGGCACTGAAGCGGCAAAGCATCGGCGATGGCATGAAACCGCTGCGCATCGCCGGCGCACTGAAAATTGCGGAAGGCGTGACGACCGCCGACGAAGTGCTGAAGGTGACGTCGGCAATGACCTGATTCGGCAAGCAATCGACGCCACGTCCGTACTGATGCGACCCGAATTCCAACCACATTCCAGACTAATTCGGAATTATTTCCGAATTAATGTCGAATTAGTCTGGGCCGGCGTTCATTTCTTGCTATAATTTCGCCCGCGTTGGGTCGTTAGCTCAGCTGGTAGAGCAGCGGACTTTTAATCCGTTGGTCGCAGGTTCGAATCCCGCACGGCCTACCAACCAACACGTAAAAAAGCCCGGATCATTTCCGGGCTTTTTTGTTTTTCTGCGCCGCTTTGTCTGCTGCGCCTCGCGCTCTATCCGCTAGGACGGTTGCCTGGCGGTCTGTTGGCGCCACAACTGGATGTTCGTTTCGACCAGTTTCTGCATCACGTTTTGCCTGGTCAGCTTGTACATCGCCTTTGCCAGCCGCGCGCGCATGTCACTGCTGTTGCATGCCGATTTATGTGAAATGGTCAGGTACAGGCTTTCATTGCTGATCGCGGTCGCCATGATTTTCAGATCGGTGATATTCAGCTTCGCAGCATAGGCTCGCGCCGGGTCTTCCTCGTAGATCAGGTATTGAGCACGCGCCATCTGCAGCATTTTCAATGCCTGCTCCAGGCTGCTAACGGTCGAAATATTCAACGATTCCTGCGCGAAACGGTCAAAGCTTTCGCCAAAACTGTTGTTGATCACGGTCACGCCGCGCAGACCGATCAGGTCGCTCCATTTTTTGTAATTCAGATTGGTGCGGTTGTTGGTCCAGATCACGGACCTGGTGTCGCGGAACGCCGGATACACATAGTCCATATAGTCGAGCCGCGGCAGCGTAAAGAAGGCGCCTGCGATGATGTCGGCGCGTCCGGATTTGATCTCTTCCTGAACGCGCGCCCACGGTCCGCCATATTTCGTGTCGATTGGAACGCCGACTTCCTTGGCCAGCAACTGCATCAGATCGGCATTGGCACCGATCAAGCGAGTTTCATCGCCAGGGTCGCGCCACAGATAAGGCGGATATTCGGGGTTACCGGTCGAGACCAGATGCTTGCAGCTATCGTCGGCCGATACAGTACTGGAGAACAGGCTTAGTATCGCGAACCACCGCGCGCGCGATAGTTTTTTCAATAACGCATTGTTCTTACAGTTACCTGCACGCATCGCTAACTTGTCTCCAGTATCCATTAGTATGTCGGCCTGACTTGCATGGGCCACACTATCTTTTCTTCTCCACGCGATGGTTGGCCCTTCAGGCCGGTCAGCCGCAATGGTGCAACAGTAAATCAAATAGCGGCAGATGCCTACCCCTCGACCTGAAATGCCGAGCATGCGGCGCGAAATAATGAAAAGCCTATCGCGGATCGGCCTGAGGGTCAGCGCCTTTCATTTGTGACAATGCATCGGTCACCCGCGGATAGCGCAACCTGACCCCGAGTTCCGCCTTGATCCGGTGATTGGCAAGCCGGCGCGATTCCGACATGAACGACAGTAACATCGGCGACACCGTATTCTGCAACGCCGCGCGCGCCACCCGTGGCGGACGCGGCAGCTGGAAGGCATCGGCCACGGCATCGAAATATTCGCCCATCTTCATGTCGGAATCATCGGACGCGTGGTAGAGCCGGCACGGCAAGGCCCGAAACAGCGCCAGCGCGATGATGTGCGCCAGATCGTCGGCGTGGATATGGTTGGTATGGACGTCCTGCTCCGGCAGCAGGGCGGCCGTACCCTTATGCAGGCGCGCCAAAGGCAGGCGGTCGGCCGCGTATATTCCCGGCACCCGCAGGATGGCCAGGCGTGATTGGCTGCGTCTGGCCCAGTCGCGCAAGACCCGTTCTGCATCGGCACGCCGCAGCGCGCGCGGATTCTCTGGATGCAGCGGGCGGGTCTCATCGAACCGTGCGCCGCCGCAATCGCCATACACCCCGGTGGTGCTGACATAAACCAGGGTGCTGCGCTCGGGTAAAATGGCGGTCAGGTTGCGGCTGCGCTGATCAATGGTTCCGTCCGAATGCGGCGGCGCCAGATGCACGATCATCGGCGCGACACGCGCCAGCCGGGCCAGGCTGGCACGATGATCCAGATCGGCAACCAGCGGTATGGCGCCGGCCGCGCGCAGTTCGTCGCGCCGCGCGGCCTGGCTGGTGACTGCGAAGATGCGGAAGCGCTCCCGCAGCAGCGGCAGCAAGCGCATGCCGACATCGCCGCAGCCGAGGATCAACAAGCGCGGCTTGCCGATTTTTTTAATTTTATTTCTCATTACAGGATTGTATGACTTTCCAAGTGACTGTTGCGCCGAGCGGACGGCAATTTGAATGCGACGATGGCGAAACGGTACTCGCTGCCGCGATGCGGGCCGGCGTCCCGCTGCCCTATGGTTGCAAGAATGGCGCTTGCGGCTCCTGCAAGGGCAAATTGCTGTCCGGCAGCGTGACCCATGGTGCGCACCAGCTGAAGGCCATGTCGCCGGACGAAGAAAAGCAGGGCCTCGCGCTATTTTGCTGCGCGACGCCACATACCGACCTCGCCATTGAGGCGCGTGAAGTGCTGGCCGCCGGCCAGTTCCCGATCAAGAAGATGCCGTCGCGTGTTGCCACGATGGACAAGGTCGCCGACGATGTAGTGGTGGTCACGCTGCAATTGCCTGCCAATGAAAAGCTGCAGTATCTGGCCGGCCAGTACATCGAATTCCTGCTCAAGGACGGCAAGCGCCGCAGCTACAGCATGGCGAATGCACCAGGCGACGATCCGCAAATCAGTCTGCACATCCGCCACATGCCGGGCGGTCTGTTCACCGACCAGGTATTTGGCACGATGAAGGAGCGCGATATCCTGCGCTTCGAGGGGCCGTTCGGCACCTTCTTCCTGCGCGAAGATTCCGACAAGCCGATCGTGTTGCTGGCGTCGGGCACCGGATTTGCGCCGATCAAGGCAATCATCGAACAGTCGATCCATCTGAAATCGAAGCGTCCGATGACCTTGTACTGGGGCGGGCGCCGCCCGCAAGACCTGTATATGCATGCCTTGTGTGAAGAGTGGGCGCGTACCCTGCCCCATTTCAGTTATGTGCCGGTGATCTCGGAGCCGCAGCCGCAGGACGGCTGGAACGGTCGCAGCGGCTTTGTGCACCGCGCCGTCATCGACGACCGGCTGGACCTGTCAGCGCACCAGGTGTATGCCTGCGGCGCGCCGATCGTGGTCGAGTCGGCGCAGCGCGATTTCAGTGCGCTGTGCAAGTTGCCGGCCGACGAGTTCTACGCCGACTCGTTTACCTCTGAAGCCGATCTGGTCTAGCGCTTCAGTTGCCTGCCAAGCTCCAGCAACATGCAGATCGAAATTTCCGACGATCCGGCGCGGCTCGACATCGCGCTGATCCACCGCTTCCTGACGGAGGAGTCGACCTGGGGCCGCGGCATGCCGCTGGCCACATTACAAAAAGCGGTCGCCCATTCATTGTGCTTCGGCGCCTATCATGACGGTAGTCAGGTCGGCTTCGCACGCGTGATCAGCGATCGCGCCACCTACGCCTATCTGGCCGACGTGTTCACCTTGCCCGACTATCGCGGCCGCGGCATCAGCCGGCTGCTAATGGATGCGGTACAGGCTCATCCCGACCTGCAGCGACTGCGCCGCTTTACGCTGGTGTCGAGCACGGCGCGCGAGTTGTATGCGAAATACGGCTGGACCGCGCTGGCCAAGCCGGAGCTGCACATGGAGCGCCACCTGCCGGATATTTACCTGAAGGACTGATCATGTACGTACCACCACATTTTCGCGAGGACGATCCGGCGTTGCTGATGGAAGTGATGCAGCGCCATAGTTTTGCGACACTGGTGTCGAATCTGGATGGCGCGCCATTTGCGAGCCATCTGCCGCTGAAAGTAAGCCAGGATGACGCCGGCGTGCGTATCGATGGACATTTTGCGCGCGCCAATCCGCACTGGCAGGCGCTGCAAGCCGATCCGAACGCGCTGGTGATTTTTCAGGGACCGCATACCTATATCTCGCCCACCCTGTACCAGAGCAGCAATCGGGTACCGACCTGGAACTACATCGCCGTGCACGCGACCGGACGGGTCCGCGTCGATCATTCGGCCGACGCGAAACTGAATATCTTGCAGCAGCTGATCGCACAGTATGAGCCGGGCTATCGATCACAATTCGACGCGATCGACGGCGCCTTGCGCGATGGCCTGCTGAATGCGATCGTCGCCTTCGAATTGACGGTTGACAAGCTCGAAGGCAAATTCAAGCTGGGGCAAAACCGGCTGACCGACAACAAGCCGGAGATGCAGCGCTGGCATGAGCAAGGTGGAGAAAACGAACGCGAACTGGCGCACTGGATGCAGCGGCTCGGGCACTGGTCGTGACGGCAAAAGACTAGCGTCAACCCCATAATTTTTACGGGGTATATTCATATTTACCGCTAATTACATGCGGCTATCGATGATAATAGATAGAGTATATGCTTCTAGCGAACTGCCTGCCGCGATCCTGTTGCAGCGCAACCCGGCGCCGCCCTATTCGCGGCACCATAAGAAAATCACGATTCCAGCCCATGACAGCGCGCCACAAAAACAAAACCATCGCCACCTTGCTGGCATCCATCTGCGGCGCAATCGGGCTGCATCGCTTCTTTCTATACGGCCACCGCGATCGCTGGGCCTGGGTCCATTTCCTGAGCCTGCCGCTGTCATTGCTGGCATGGCGGCTGTGGCCCGAGCAGCCGTGGCTATTTACCGGCGGTTTGCTGGTCGCGTCGGCGCTGACCGGCTTCCTGGAAGCGCTGGTGATCGGCTTGACGCCGGACGAAAAATGGGATGCGGTGCACAACCGGGAGTCGGGTCGAACATCGGCGTCGAACTGGCCGCTGGCGCTGCTGTTAGTGCTCACGCTCGGCTTGGGCGCCACCGCACTGATCGCGACGATCGCCAGGCTGTTCGACTTACTGTACACCGGTGGCGCGTACGGCTGATGGCGTCGGCATGGCACCGGATCGATGCCGTGGCACCAGTGTCCGGCCGCAATGTCGATCGGCGATTTATTTTGACATGTGTTGCAGGCAGCGCCATTCTGCCGCGCTGACCGGCGTAATCGACAGACGGTTGCCGCGCTTCAGGATCACCATGTTGGCTAACTCGGGCTGCGCCCGCAGTTCTGCCAGTGAAATCAAACGGGTCTTCTTCAGCGCCTGAACGTCGACCAGCATCCAGCGCGGCTGCTCGGGCGCGGATTTCGGATCGAAGTATTTGCTGTCGGGGTCGAATTGGCTTGCATCGGGATAAGCGATGCTGGCAACGCGTGCGAAGCCGGCGACACCCGGTTCCGGGCAACTGGAATGATAGAACAGCACGCCGTCGCCAACTTGCATGGCGTCACGCATGAAGTTGCGGGCCTGATAATTGCGTACTCCGAACCAGGGTACGGTGTGCTTCGGTTCAGCCAGAGCGGCATCGATACTCATCTCTTCCGGCTCCGATTTCATCAACCAATAGTGCATGATCCTAGAAACCTCAGTTGACCGCTTATCAGCTTCGATAAGCGATTGAATAAATTGAGAATTGTGGCAATGAAGGTGCTCACCATTTAGGTGAGAGCGCTACAGGATCGATTGCACCCTTTTCCGACTCCCTGACGTCGTTGTTCCTCCTAGCAGAATGCAGTCTGCGTCCTCGTCTCGCCGGAGAGTCGGAAAAATGCACACTCGACCCTGTCCAACTGAGGTTTCTAGGATGACCCACCCGATTCTTGCAGATATTCAAGCGATGTGCCGATCGACGTTGACTGAGCTTGACCAACCTTGACAAATGCACGCATAAAAAAGCGGCCGCGCAACATCACTGCTGGCAGCCGCTTATACATTCGTCCCCGCCTGTGCCGTTATGCCAGCATCCCGAACCAAAGCGGTCCAAGGTGGCCACGGTTAGTTCAATTTCGGGTTCGTCGGACTAGCGACGCTCACTCCCATCGAACAAAATTCCGAAGCCGATGCAGTTAAATGGTTCAAGGAATATATGACACTCTCGAACACGGCAGGGAATTAAAGTTTACTCCAATGGACACCCGTGTCAACCGCTTTGGCGGAATTTAAACTTGCTTGACAGGCGGAAAACAATGCCGGCTAAAACAGATTTTCCTGTGGTGTCAGCGCACCGTCGAGCACGGCATGCATGACAGAAATTTTCTGTGCCACCTGTGACAGATTCAAATCTGAAAACGGCCCTTCCGGCGCCTTGACCAGCAATAGCTCGGCCGCGATTCCGAGCGATGCCATCACCGCGATGCGATCATTGCCCTTGATCTTGCCGGTATCACGGATCGCGCACATTTTTTCGTCAAGGTAGGCCACCGCCTGCTGCAAGGTTTCCTGCTCACCTTGCTTGCAGGTCAATTTGTATGACTGCCCCATGATCGTGACGTCGAGTTGAATCATACGGCCTCCTCATCTTGTTCTGTCGCCGGAATCTGATCCAGCAACGCGGCCACGCGCTGATGCGCCTCCTGCATCCGTTTGCTGAGCTCGGCATTTTCGGCCGCTATCAGCGCGCTCTTCAGTCGCAGATCGGCATTTTCGCGGCGCAGCGATTGTGCCAGCTCTGCCAGTTGCGCGATTTTTTCGGATAGTTGGTGGAAATCGGAGATCATCTCGTTACTATAGTTGGGCTTGCGAATTTGCGTCAATAGATTCAATCGCTTAGTGCATGTTTTTGAGGAGATTTCTCATCTTTGCCATGCAAGGTTTGGGCGACTGTGGTCATGCCATCGATCCAGGTCGCAGTTCGGCGCTCAGAATTAATTTTTTTGTCCCCTCAGTAACGGCCTCGACCCGGTTGCGTCCGCCCGCCTTCGCGCAATACAAGGCCTCGTCCGCGCGCATTAACGCCGATTCAGCATTGGCATCGACCACGCTCATGTCGGTAATGCCGATACTGACGGTGACCGGGATCGGTTGGCCATTATGCATCAGCGGCGTATCGGCAATGGTTTGGCGCAGTCGCTCGGCAAATGTTTGCGCGGCGCTGCCAATGGTGCCATTCAGAATCATGGCAAATTCCTCGCCCCCGAGGCGGCCGATCAGGTCGACTTTGCGCAGACTGCCCTGCATCAAGTGCGCCAGATGCTTTAACACCGCATCGCCGACGGCGTGACCGTAGCTGTCGTTAATTTGTTTAAAATGGTCAACATCGAGCATCAGCACCGCCGAGCCGTTGTAATCGAGCCGCTGTAGCCGCGCCAGTTCGTCCGCCATACCCGCCATGAAATGACGCCGATTGGACAGGCCGGTGAGGAAATCGGTGGCAGCCATCGCCCGCAGCTCGCCGGTCATTTCGGTGGCCAGTACCACCGCGCGCTCGCGGCTGGTACTGAGTTGCCAGGTCAGCATTGCCAGCAACAGGCTCAGCACGATGCCGGTGATCGCGATCAGTTGTGACTTGTCGCGACCGAAACGGGCGTCGAAACCGTCCTGCGCACTAATCACCAGGGTCCAGGTGTGGCCACCGACGACTATGTATTCATTGGCCGACAACTGCTGCCCGTCCGGCGCTCTGCCATCGTCGTGGCCCGAGTCGTACATCAGCGTCTGCTGCGTGAGCCCGACGCCATCGTAGATCCTGAATTTGGTGGCCGCTTCGTTCTCGCCATACAGGCTGGCCATCAGCTCGTTCATCAGCAGGGGTACGAAGGTCCAGCCGACCAGCGTGGCCCGGCGCGTACTCGGCGAATTGTGTACCGCATCGTGCTGATACAGTGGCATATACATCAGGAATGCGCCCTGCGGCGTGCGGTCGGCCTGCGGCGGCACGCTCACCTTGCCTGAAATCGCGGCCATGCCGGAATCGCGCGCCCGCTCCATCGCGGCGCGGCGCACGCTGTCCGAATACATGTCATATCCCATCGCGTCCCAGCTCGGGCTGATGGTTGGTTCGACCTGCACGATCGGTGCGAATACGTCGCGCCGCCCTTCCGGCACGATGGTGTAGTCGGGAAAACCCAGTCTGTGCAATTCGCTGATGTGACGACTCCGGTCCTTTAGTAACACCAGCGGCGCCACGCCGATGCCACGCATGCCGGGAAAGTCGGAACCCGTTTGCAGCGATTCGACAAAGGCGCGCAGATCGCGCCGCTCGACATTATCCGAGGCGGCATACAGCCCTTGCGCCCCGCGCAGCATCTGTTCATAGGATGCGAGACGCTGTTCGATGCGGCTGCTTGTTTCGCGCAGATTGAAGTCGAGGGTAGCGCGCAACACCTGGGCCACGCTGTTTTTCTCGTGTTGCCACAATAGGTAGGTCGCGCCGAGCGAGCCGGCGAGCACCAACAGAAACAGGAAGCGATGCCGTAGCCAGATCAAGATGGTTTCGCGATAGTCAACATATCAATAGTGGATCGGCGCAAAGCTGGGTCGGCGTTGCGGCAGCAACTTCAGAAGTTGACCATCGCTCTGGCCAGTTCCGGGGTAAAGTATTTTTCAAATATTCGCAACACCGTGCCATCGGCCCGCATCTGGTTAACCAGCGCGCGCCATTTTTCCTGTTGCTGCGGCGAGATCGCCTTTTTGGACATGATCAGTCCGTGCGCAATCGACTCGTCATTGATTTCGATGGTGCTGGTCAGCGCCCTGATCTGGCCGCTTTCGATGTCGGCATAGTCGAATGGTTCAATGATCATCGCCTGAATCCGGTTCAGTCCCAGGACCTGATACAACGGGTCGAGGCCGGAGGCATAGCTGACGCGTTGTTCGGCATCGAGCTTGTCGACCATCCGATTCGCGTTGTTGCCATAACGGAAGCTGCGGATCACCCCTAGCTGCAGTTTCGGATCGTTACTGAATTCGGCCAGGCTGTGCGCCTTGGCATCGTTGCGCACCAGCAGATAGTACTTGTTCGAGAAATACCAGGCGAAGCCGGCGAACTTGTCACGCTCTTCATTGGTGATGCCGGACAGGCTGAAATCGAGCACGCCGCGTTCGATCAACTGCCAGATCCGGCCACGCGGCATCAGCGTCAGGCTGATCTTGCAGCCGCTGCGCCTGATCAGCTCATCGGCAAAATCCTTGTCGATGCCGACGTCCTGGTCGGCAGAATACAGCAAGCCGTGATCGTGCAGCGCCAGCGTCATCGGCCGGCTGCAATCCGGCCCGTCTTTGGCCGCAACGGCGGTCGTCAGGCACAGCAAGAAGTTCAGCAATACACATCGCAGCAATAATATCCGGGCATTGCGCGTCATCGTTATTAGCTCCCTTTGCCTGTCGCTTGCCTGATTAATATTTCTGCAATGCGTGGCGTCCCGACCAATTCGTTCGTTGCAGATTGACATCACGCAAGCGATCGATGACCGTGTTTGCTGATTGTAACCGGCTTTTTAAGGGATGATCGTTCTCGCACAGCAACGCGTTGGCGTTTGCGTCAGGTTGCGCAAGAGTGTCGCAATCAAATGGTGCGCCGCACGGGGATCGCGGTCAGGAAGGGACCCGGCGGGATCCGGCGCATGACTACGCACCGTTTAGGCGCGGGGTGATCTTGCCACTCGGTGCGAGCGGCGTGCAGAAGTCGCCACCGGCGTCGGGCACCGGCGCTTCATATCGCTCTGCCAGAACTGCTCCGACAACTCGATGATCATGAATTGCGCGGGGTCCTGCGCGCGCCGGCATTGATCACGGCGAGACAAGGGTTGTGACCGATCGCATAGGCCAGGTCGGCCGGACGGCTGATCGCCCACAGCGCGAGATCGGCGCGCTTGCCGAGCGCCAGCGTGCCGACCGTAGCGGCGATGCCGAGCGCTTGGGCGGCGTGACAGGTGGCGCCGGCCAGCGCTTCCTGCGGGGTCAGGCGGAATAGCGTGCAGGCCATATTCATTGCCAGCAGCAGCGACGTCATGGGCGAAGTGCCAGGGTTGCAATCGGTGGCAACGGCCATCGGCACAGCGGCGGCGCGCAGCGCCTCGATCGGCGGCTGTTTGGTTTCGCGCAGAAAATAATAGGCGCCGGGCAATAGCACCGCCACGGTGCCCTGCTGCGCCATCGCCTGGACGCCGTCGGCTGACAGATATTCCAGATGATCGGCCGACAGCCCATGATAGCGCGCCACCAATGCGGCGCCGGCCTGGTCGGACAACTGCTCGGCATGCAGCTTGACCGGCAACCCCAGGCGCTGGGCAGCGCGGAACACGCGCTCGGTCTGGGCCGGCGAAAAGCCGATATTCTCGCAAAATGCATCGACCGCATCGACCAGTCCCTGCGCCGCCAGCGCCGGCAGCATCTGCGCGCAGACCGCGTCAACATAGGCATCGGCCTGGCCCGCAAATTCCGGCGGCAGCGCGTGCGCGCCGAGGAAGGTGGTTTTGACCGTGACCGGCAAGGTGGCGCCGATACGTCGCGCCACCTGCAACATTTTCGCCTCCGCTTCGAGCGACAGGCCATAGCCGGATTTGATTTCAATCGTGGTCACGCCCTCGGCCAGCAGGCTCAGTACGCGCGGCAGGCTTTGTTGCAGCAATTCATCTGCGCTGGCGGCGCGGGTCGCGCGTACGGTGGACAGGATGCCGCCACCGGAGCGCGCGATTTCTTCGTAACTGATGCCGTTCAAGCGCGCTTCGAATTCATTGCTGCGATTGCCGGCGTGGACGATGTGGGTGTGGCAGTCGATCAGGCCGGGCGTGATCCAGCCACCAAAGCCATCGTGTTGCTCCGTCGCGTGATAGTCGGCCGGCAGCGCGCTGCGCGGACCGATCCAGGCGATCTTGCCGTCGCGGATCGCGAGCGCGCCGTCGTGGATTTCACCATAGCCGCAAGCCTCGGCCATGGTCGCCAGATTCACATTGCACCAAAGACTGTCCCAGTTCTGCATCGGTGGTTCTTTCATCTTGTTGTGATCTCGATCAGGTACAGCATGGCGCGCGCATCAGGTGCCGCCGAGGCAGGCTTGAGCTCGATTGCATCAGCGGCATCGAGCAGCAACGTACCGCCGGCTGGCAGCGCAATCATTTGACCTGTTGCGCTGGAATGACAATGAAGCTCGACTCCTAGCGCATGAAACACCAATCTGGTCGTGCCCGCATCGGCCGCGTCGATCCGGATTGGATCCGACCATGCGATCCGCTGCAAATGGTGCCGGCATCGGTCGCGCCTGGTCATCACATTCAGGTCGGTAATCGCGGCCGCCGACAGCGTCGCGCTGATCGGCGCTGCGCCGTCGAATGCATACGGCGCCGAGGCCGGTGTCAGATATTGGTATTGGTCGCCGGGCAAACGCAAGCTCAGGTCGCCGCCGTCCAGCACCACGAGTGAACGATCGATGCCGGGAAAACGCGAAAATTCGCCGGCAGTGGTGACCCGCGCACTGCTGATGCGCCAGTCAAAATCACCGAGCGTCGCAGCGGCCGGCGAAATCGCAATCTCGGCGGTGACGCCGCCACCGTTCTTCCACGGCATGCGGCGATAGTTTTGTGCGCTGATTATTTGCATTCAGACCGCGCATTCAGGCCGCGCACTCAAGCCGACACATTGTTTGCAATCCGCGCCAGCAAACGCGCGGCCACTCTTGCGCTGTGGTGGTCGATGTCGTAGGTCGGATTGAGCTCCGCAATATCGGCCAGCCGCAGTTTGTCGGAGTCGCACACCATGTCGATCACGGACTCCACCACGTCCAGCGCGACGCCGTGCGCGGCCGGCGCGCTGACACCCGGCATCACCGACGCCGGCAATACATCGAGACAGATCGTGAAATAGACGTGGTCCACCTCAGCCAAAAAATGCGCCAGCATGGCCTGAATCTCCGGCATCTGCGCGGTCCCCATATCCTCGTCGAGGCGCCAGTTGACGCCCAGCTGGCGCGCACGCTCAAATAGCGCGGCGGTATTGGCGAAGCTGCTGACACCGAGGCAGCAATAATGGAACGGCCAGCCGCGCGCCACACAGTCTTCGGCAATCTGGCGGAACGGCGTACCGGAACTGGCCTGCTCGCTCATGCGCAGATCGAAATGGGCATCGAGGTTGATGATGCCGATCCGCGGCACTGTTTCATGCATGGCCAGATGCGTCGCGAGTCCTTTGAAACTGCCAAACGCGATCTCGTGCCCGCCCCCCATCGCGATCGGAAACAGGCCGCGCGCCAGCAATGCCGCCAGCTGCGCCGACAGCTGTTCCTGTGCACTTTCCAGGCTATTGTCATCGTTGTCATTCTCGGCCGGACACAGCACATCGCCGGCATCGAAGATTACCTTGCATTCATGCACCGGCATATTGCCCAGCATCGCGCGGATCGCTGCCGGACCATCCTTTGCGCCGGTGCGGCCATGGTTGCGTGCGACGCCGGCATCACAGGCGAAACCGAGCAGCGCCACCGAGCCCTGCGCATTGGTCGCCGGCAGCGCAGTCAAGGGTTTGACGATCTGATGCCAGCGCTGGCCGAGCGGGCCTTCCGCCGCATCGACGCGGCCCTGCCACAATTGCATGTCGGGATCCTGTTTCATCTGGTTATCCTCCACACCGCCCTCATTGGCTCAGTTGCGCATGGTGTTATGCATACAGCGCTGCAAACAGCGCATGCGACCCGGTGCTGAGCGTGCCATGCAGCACCAGCTGCTTGGCGGCCTCGATGTCGGGCGCAAAGAAACGATCAACTTCATAGAATGCCACTTTTTCACGCAGTTGGTGGTGCACTTGCTCCAGCAACTCGGACGACTGCAACGGCCGGTGAAAATCCACGCCTTGCGCGGCGGCCAGCAGTTCGATGCCGACAATCGCCGCGGTGTTGTGCGCCATGTCGTGCAAGCGCCGCCCGGCGAAGGTCGCCATGCTGACGTGGTCTTCCTGATTGGCCGAGGTCGGCAGGCTGTCGACGCTGGCCGGATGCGCCAGCGACTTGTTCTCCGACGCCAGCGCGGCGGCAGTCACATGCGCGATCATGAAGCCGGAATTGATGCCCGGATCCTTGACCAGGAATGGCGGCAAGCCCGACAAGGTGGCGTCGATCAGCAATGCGATGCGGCGTTCGGACAAGGCGCCGATTTCCGCGATCGCCAGCGCCAGCGTATCGGCGGCGAAGGCGACCGGTTCCGCGTGGAAATTTCCGCCGGAAATGACTTCGCTGAATTCCGAGGAACCGTCGTTAAAAATCAACGGATTGTCGGTCACCGCGTTGGCTTCGATCAGCAGCGTGCGCGCCGCATTGTTGATCAGGTCCAGGCAGGCGCCCATCACCTGCGGCTGACAGCGCAGGCTGTATGGATCCTGCACCCGCTCGTCCTGCACCAGATGCGATTTGCGGATTGCGCTGCCTGCCAGCAACTGACGATAAATCTGGGCCGACGCGATCTGTCCCGGCTGTCCGCGTACCGCATGCACGCGCGCGTCAAACGGCGCGTCGCTACCCTTGGCGGCATCGATCGCGAGCGCGCCGACCACGGTGCCGGCTTCCCATAAACGCTCGGCCATGAACAGCCCGTGCAGCGCCAGCGCGGTCGAGACCTGGGTGCCGTTGATCAGTGCCAGACCTTCCTTGGCCGCCAGCACGATCGGCGTAATGCCGGCATTTTTTAGCGCCTGTTGCGCCGGCATCAGCTTGCCGTCGACACTGACGTCGCCCTCGCCCATGATCGCCAGCGTCATGTGCGACAGCGGCGCCAGATCGCCGGACGCGCCGACCGAGCCCTTGGCCGGAATCGACGGCATGATGCCGGCATTCAACAACGCGATCAGCGTGTCGATGACCTCGGGGCGGATGCCCGAAAAGCCACGCGCCAGGCTGCCGATTTTCATCAGCATGACCAACCGCACTACTGCATCGTTCAACGGCTCGCCGGTACCGACCGAATGCGACAGGATCAGGTTGCGCTGCAACTTCTCCAACTGCGCATCCGGTATATGCGTCTTGGCCAGCAGGCCGAATCCGGTATTGATGCCGTAGGCCGGCGCACCGCGCGCGACGATCTTGCGCACGGCGGCGGCCGATGCTTCGATCGCCGGATAGGCTGACGCGGTGAGTGTGAGTGTTACCGGCTGTGCCCAGACGCGGCGCAAGTCGGCCAACGTCATTTGGCCTGGCACGAGGGTAAATCCTGGTTGCTGTGTCATAACAATTCCTATGTAATATTTTGAACCGCAGCGCCTGACGCACCGTCATCACACCCATGCGGCGGAGCTGGCGGGGTGCACGCGCGCCGTAGCTGTGGCATCCAGCGATCATCCTTAACAGGACTTACGCAAACGAGAAAGAAAGTAGGATGGGTGGTACAACCCGTCTTTCTCCGTTGGCGCTCACTGATGGGTTTCACCCATCCTACGAGATTACGCAGCTTGCGTCAGTCCCACTTAATTGATCATCATTTATTGATCAACATTAATTGATCAACATTAGTTGATCATCGTTATTCGATCATCGGCAATTGCAGGCCATTGCGCTTGGCGCAGGCCACCGCAGTCTCGTAGCCGGCATCGGCGTGGCGCATCACGCCGGAGCCGCTGTCGTTGACCAGCACCCGTGCCAGCCGCTTGGCGGCGGCATCGGTGCCATCGGCCACGATAACCATGCCGGCATGCTGCGAATAGCCCATGCCGACCCCGCCGCCGTGGTGCAGCGAGACCCAGGTCGCACCGCCGGCGGTGTTCAGCAACGCATTCAGCAACGGCCAGTCCGATACCGCATCGGTGCCATCCTTCATGCTTTCGGTTTCACGGTTCGGGCTGGCGACCGAACCGGTATCGAGATGGTCGCGACCGATCACGATCGGCGCCTTCAGTTCGCCATTCTTCACCATTTCGTTGAAGGCCAGTCCCGCGATATGACGTTCGCCCAGACCGAGCCAGCAGATGCGCGCCGGCAAACCCTGGAATGCGATGCGATCACGCGCCATATCGAGCCAGCGATGCACCCGCTGGTTATCGGGAAACAGCTCCTTGATCTTGGCGTCGGTCTTGTAAATATCCTCCGGATCGCCGGACAGCGCAACCCAGCGGAACGGGCCCTTGCCTTCGCAAAACAGCGGCCGGATATAGGCCGGCACGAAGCCGGGAAATGCGAACGCATCGCGCACGCCATAGTCGAGCGCGACCTGGCGGATGTTATTGCCGTAATCGACGGTCTTGACGCCCATCGTGTGGAAATCGAGCATCGCCTGCACATGCTGCGCGCACGATTGCGCCGCCGCCGACGCCAGATGCGCGTGCTGGCTGGCGTCGTGCTGCGCCGCCTTCCATTGTCCGACGGTCCAGCCGATCGGCAGGTAGCCATTGATCAGATCGTGCGCCGAGGTCTGGTCGGTCACCAGGTCGGGTCTGAGGCCGCCGGCTTGCGCGCGCTTCACCAGTTCCGGCAGGATTTCGGCAGCATTGCCGAGCAACGCGATCGACACCGCCTCCTTGCGTTCGCAATGATATTTGACCAGCGCCAGCGCATCGTCTATGTCTTTCGCCTGCTTGTCGACATAGCGGGTGCGCAGGCGGAAGTCGATACTGCTCTGCTGGCATTCGATGGTCAGCGACACCGCGCCGGCCAAGGTCGCCGCCAGCGGTTGCGCGCCGCCCATGCCGCCGAGACCGGCGGTCAGGATCCAGCGCCCGCCCCAGTCGCCACCGAAGTGCTGGCGCGCGGCTTCGGCAAAGGTTTCATAGGTGCCTTGCACGATGCCCTGGCTGCCGATGTAGATCCAGCTGCCGGCGGTCATCTGGCCATACATGAACAGGCCCTTGCGGTCGAGTTCGTTGAAATGTTCCCAGTTCGCCCATTTCGGCACCAGGTTGGAATTGGCGATCAGCACCCGCGGCGCATCGGCATGGGTCTTGAACACGCCGACCGGCTTGCCCGATTGCACCAATAGGGTTTCGTCGTCCTCCAGCGTCTTCAGGCTGGCCAGGATCTGGTCGAAACAGGCCCAGTTGCGAGCGGCACGGCCGATGCCGCCGTAGACCACCAGATGCTTCGGATTTTCGGCCACTTCCGGATCCAGATTGTTCTGGATCATGCGGTAGGCGGCCTCGGTCAGCCAGCTTTTGCAAACCTTGTCGGCGCCGCGCGGCGCGCGGATCTCGCGGCTGTCGTCGTAGCGCGGATCGTTGTCCAGTTGCCCCATGGCGCTTGCATCAGTCACTGTGTTCATGCTCGTCTCCTCCAATAGTCAGTCGATGAGTCAGTTTAAGTTGTATATACAACTAAGTCAATAATTATTTAAATTGATGATGCAAATCTTGCCGATGATAAAATATGCAGTGGTAATAGCATAAGGCTCTCCAAGCAGAGAGCAACAGGGAGAGTAATTTGGCAGTTCAAGGTCAGCAAACAAATGTACCCATCTTCCAGCGCATCAAGGATTACATCCTGAATGAGATTCAGTTGGGTCACTGGCGGGAAGGCGATGTAATTCCGACTGAACAAGCGCTGTCCATACAGTTCGCGGTATCGCGCATGACGGTCAATCGCGCATTGCGGGAGTTGACATCCGAACAGGTTCTGAACCGTATTCAGGGCTCAGGCACCTACGTCGCGCAGCAAAAATATCAAGCCACGCTGGTAACGGTCAAAAACATCGCTGAAGAAATCAGGGCCCGCGGCCACGTCCATCGCAGTGAACTGCACTGCCTGGAACGCAGCAAGGCGAACGAGCTACTGGCCAAGCAGTTTGGACTGCGTGCCGGCCATATGCTGTTCCATTCGATCATCGTGCATTTCGAAAACGACATCGCGATCCAGGTTGAAGACCGCTGGGTCAACCCCGACGTTGCGCCGGATTACATGTTGCAGGATTTCTCCGTCGTCACGCCTAACGAATACCTGATGGTCGCCGCGCCACTGCAAGGCGCCGATTACAGCATCGAAGCGTGCGTCGCGCCAAAAGAAATCACCGAGATGCTAGCCATCGGACAGAAGGAGCCCTGTCTCGTCCTCAAACGCAAAACCAGATCCATGGACGGCATTGCATCAGTCGCCACCATGTGGCACCCCGGCCATCGCTATCAGTTCTCGGGGAGTTTCAGCTAAGGTAGCGCTGATTGCGCAAACACCGCACGGCTGTGAAACGACATAACCACCAAAGCATTCGATTTCAAGCTACTCACGAGCCATATACGTTCAAGGTGTGAGACATTTCAGCGTTTTTGAACCTGCTTATAATCTGTAGCGAGCGCAAGTCAGTTGAAGCCGAATGGAACGGGAAAATTGGCATGAACTCACGTACATGCGCATGTGCAGCATCGCATCGTGCGAGATCACGCAGGCGCAGTAATACTTGAACCTGTTCCTGAAGCTGGGAGCAGGGCCGGGTCGGAACCGGTCCTGCCCCCTGAAGGTCAGTTGAAGTTGTACTTGGCCGACAAATCGATACGGCTCATGTCGCCCGCCTCGCCCGCCAATG